>NZ_BAAFZI010000039.1:0-22978 GCF_045862175.1 Lacticaseibacillus salsurae
CTCAACTTTTGCACGGAACACTGCACGAGCCTTGATCACCGGTATTGCCTATAACCTGGTTCAGCTCTTTAAACAGCTCTTTGTCTCGGAAGACCGTCGTTCAACCATCTCCTCGCTACGGTTCAGTCTCTTTCACATCGCCGGTAGGATTACTTGGCACGCCCGTCGTGTGGTGATTCATCTTGCTTCTAACTATGTTTACAAGAACTGGTTTAGTCGGCTCATGGACGAAGTCCATCAGTTGGCGACCTGAACTGAATAACTGAATAGGTCGTGCGTCGAGCCGAAAACTGGGTCGGTCTGTTCGTGGTGCATCGATCACCAACTTCTCCGCTCAGTCAGTATTCGCAACGCTCCAAACGTTGCTTTCAGACCGGCCAGATGCGATTTCATGTCCCAAATACCGAGGTGAATAATCCAGGTATAAGTTTGCCGGCGTCACCAACGAGGCGGCTAAGGCGACTTTTTTTTGCTGCCCCATCGACAGCGATTCGATCGGCGTGATGAAGCTGCTGCGTTCAAGGCCTAACTTCTTTAAGTTGTTCAACAAGGCTTGGTAATCCAGGTGCTGCTGTTGGGCAAAAGCTTTCAACGTACCGGTAGCACGATTTTGCTGGCGCACCCAGCTCAAGCTCAAGTCTGGATGGGTGAGCGTCCCAGATACCGTGCCAGGGAATTGGTCGACTAACGCGTCAAGCAATGAGGATTTGCCAATGCCGTTAGGGCCCACCAAAGCGACACGTTCGCCTGGCAACACATCAAAGCTGATTGGCGCAAACAGCGGCTGGCCGTCAAAGCCGACGCTGACGTGATCAGCATGGACAAATACTGGATGGTGGTCAGGCACCACTTGAATGGTCAATGGGGCGATGGTTTCAATATTTTTGAGTAAGCCTGATTTGGCTTGGATCTCTTTGTTCATACGCTGTTCGAGATTCTTGCGCTTTTGCATCATCCGAGCCGACCTGGCGCCGATGAAGCCGCGATCTTCAACGACTGCTGAGTTTTTGATATGGCGATCGCCGAATTTGGTTTTTTCGCGGGCGTTGGACCAGTCGGCTTTTTCTTGGGCGGTTTTGTTCAAGCGGGTGATCTCTTGGCGCAGCTTTTGGTCTTCATGTAATTCTTGCTGGTCTTGATTGGCTTTGGCCGTGGCGTAAGTGGTGTAGTTGCCTTGAAACAGCTGGATCTGTTGGCGATCGATGGCTAAGACATGATCGCATATGGCATCTAGAAATTGGCGGTCATGCGACACCACGATAAAACCGGATTTGCGTTGCAGATAATGTGCCACCAACTTGCGGCTTTGAACGTCTAAGTGATTGGTCGGCTCGTCGATCAAGGCAAACGCCTGTTGATCCACAAACAACAACGCCAAGCGGACTTTGGTTTGCTCACCGCCAGACAAAGCTTGATAAGGCCGCCATAGCAGCTCTGGGTCCATTCCCAGCAAGTTCATTTCGCGTTCAAGTTGCCATTGCTCAAAATCACTGCCTGCTTGTAAGGCGTACAAAGTCAGTTGAGTCGGATCGGCAACTGGTTGGGGAAAATACGTCAGCGGCGCTTTGGTCGCAATGGTGCCAGTATGGGGCAATTGGCCAAGTAACAACTTTAACAACGTGGTTTTGCCGCGTCCGTTGCGGCCGACCAAGCCTAAATGCCACCCAGTGTCGAGGTTAAAGCTAGTGTGGTCAAACAAAGGTGCTTGCCCAGCATAAGCGAAGTTCAATTGATCGATCGTAATTGTAGACATATGTTAAGTCCTCCCAATTCACGATCTGCACACAAAAAGGCCTAGCATCAGCTAGACCTCAGATGAGTCCATCCGAGGAAGTCAGCATTGTTGAAAATGTCTAGACTCCGCCTGTTTGCGGCAGATCAGATACATTTCAGCAATGGCTTACTTCAACGGCTTCACTCTTTTCGTTATTTGATATGATAAAAGTTATCATCCCAAGTCGTGCTTGTCAAGGCTCACAGCGCTTGGGCGATCGGTAAATTCCCGTTGGCGATTTGAATGGTGGTGCGATGTTGATCCGATTCGATGGCTTCAACTAGCACAGTGGCCACATCTTGGCGGGTGATCTGATCTTGCCAAGTGGGCTCAAATTTGATCTTGCCAGTGGGCGCGTCGTTATTCAACGTGGTCGGTTGGACGATCACATAATCCAACGTGGTATGATGCATCAACCATTCATCCGCATAATATTTGGCGATGTAGTAGTCATTTAAGCTGTCTGGCCACAGATCGCGATGGCCGGCGTTAAGTGTTGACAGTTGGATGAAGCGGGAGATCCCAACGCTTTGAGCGGCTTCCATGGCTTTAACCGCACCATCTAGATCCACTGCTAACAAGGCTTTGCCGCGTGAGCCGGCGGCAAAAATCACCGCGTCACAGCCGCGCATGGCGGCAGCCAAGTCACTAATGCGCCCCGTGAGGTCACATTTAACCGCTTGCATTTCACTTGTGGCAGCTGGCGCTTGAGTTTTAGGATCGCGGTAGCCAGCGACCACTTGGTAATCATTCTCCAATAAGGTGTCGACCACATGTTGGCCAACTTGGCCATGGGCGCCAATCACAAAAATTTTCATAGTAACTCTCCTTTTAAATCATGGCTAAAGGGACATGATGCGTCGGTTTGGCAAAAACGGTATCGATCAACGCCCGCTCATCTGGGCTAAACGTCACTTGCATGGCGTCAATGTTGCGTTGCATATGTTCGCAGCTAGAGGCTTTGGGGATCGGCAACACATCTTGATGCCGAAACGTCCATGCCAGCATCAATTGATGGGCGGTGATGTGTTTGGCTTTCGCTAAGTCGTGCAATGTTTTCGGTAAAATGATCGTGTTGCCACTGCCGGAATTAAACGGTGAGTAGCCGATCAGACTTTGGCCATGCTGTTTTTGATAGGCGCGCAAGTCATAATCGATGCCGCGGGCTTTGAGGTTATATAACACTTCATTAGCCGCGATCGCGTCGCCGCCTGGCAAAGTGGCGGCTTCTTTGAGATCTGCGACATCAAAGTTAGACACGCCATAAGCTTTGATCAAGCCGGCTTTTTGAAGTGCCGCCATGCCGGCTAAGGTGTCTGCCAGTGGGGTATTGCCGCGCCAATGGTACAGATACAAGTCCAAATAATCTGTCCCCAGCCGCGTCAACGTTGCCTCTAAGGCACGCCGCATTTGATTTGGTGTGGCATGCCAAGGGTAAAACTTTGAGATCAAGAACAACTGGTGGCGATCATATGGGGCGATGGCTTGTCCCACTAAGGTTTCAGCAGCACCTTCGCCATACATTTCCGCCGTGTCGATCACGGTGATGCCATGGTCTAAGCCATAGCGCAAAGCCGCCAGTTCAGCTTGACTGCGGGTGGCATTGCCTTCACCTAAATACCAAGTCCCCATGCCTAATGGTGGCACTAGGGTATGGGCCAATTCAAATGTCGCAAACATTGTTCATCTGCTTTCTAAGCGTGTGTGTTACCTTCAGTATACCGTAACCGCTTCCTGGTGTTAAATGGCCTTATGGCAGTTGGGCTTGGACATCTTTAACGATCATCAATTCTTCATTGGTGGGGATCACCCAAGTGGCGATTTTGGCGTCGGCAGTTGAAAGCTCAAGCTCTTGGCTACGCTGAGTGTTTTTCACCGGATCGATTTTGGCGCCTAAAAAGCCTAAATACGCGATGATCTGCTGGCGCATGTCGGTTCCGTTTTCCCCGACACCGCCAGTAAATACCAACGCATCAACGCCATTCATCGTCGCGGCTAAGCTACCGACATATTTGGCAACGCGATTGGCGTAGATCGATAAGGCGAGTTTAGCTTGCGGGTTTTGCCCAGCTGCGGCTTCTAAGTCGCGTTGATCGGCGGATAATTGCGACAGACCTAACAAGCCGGACTTTTCATTCAGGATCGCGATCAATTCATGGATATCTTGGAGTTTGAGTTGATCCATTAAATATGCCAACAAGCTCGGGTCAATGTCACCGCTGCGCGTGCCCATGGTGACCCCAGCCAGCGGGGTGAAGCCCATGGAAGTATCGACGACTTGGCCGTTTGCCACAGCGGTGACGCTAGAGCCTGAGCCTAAATGCATCACGATCAGCTTGTTAAAATCAAACAGTTGTTGCGCCCGGTAAGTGACATAGCGAACCGACGTGCCATGCGCCCCATATTTGCGGGCACCAAAGCGCTGATAATAGTCGTAGGGGATACTATATAAGAAATTTTCTGGCGGCATGCTTTGATGAAACGCCGTGTCAAAAACTGCCACTTGCACCGCCCAAGGCATCAAGCGGCCAAAAATGGCGGCATACTGGGCTTGCACCGGATTATGTAGCGGGGCAAAATGGCCCAAGGCGGTGATGTCAGCCAGCACTTTTGGCGTGATGCGCACACTTTTGGTGTAGTGCTCGCCACCAGCGACGATGCGGTGGCCGACGCCGGTGATCTCATGTAAATGCGCCACTAACTGCAAGTCTTTAAGGCGCTGCATCACGTCGACGACGGCTTCATGAAAGTCGTGGATCGGCGTGTCAAAGCGCCGGGTTTGATCGGCGAATTTGATTTTCACAGTTGAATTGGCTTGGCCTAAGCGGTCGATCAATCCGCTGGCTAATACGCGTTCTTCAGGCAAGTCAAACAGTTTCCATTTTAAGGTGGAACTGCCGGCGTTGATCGCGAGGATTTTTGGCATTAGCGCGCACTTCCTTTTCCATTAGTTAAGGCCATTATCACTAATTTAGAAAGCGCTGTCAATTTTGGCGTCAGGCGAAAAAATTGTCGCCGGTAAGTTCTGGCCGTATACTGAATTTATCGGAGGTGCGAACATGACAAAAATCGTGGTACTCAACGGCGATGTGGTCAATTACGATCACACCATGGATTGGCAACAACTCGGCGAATCGGTGCAAGTTTATCCCAGTTCTGCCACGGATCAGATCCTAGATCGGGTGCAAGAGGCGACAGTGGTGGTGACCAAAGAAATGCCTTTGCCCAAAGCAATCGTGGCGCAATTGCCAGATTCTTTGAAACTGGTGGTCGAAGCAGGCACTGGGTATAACAATCATGACTTAGAGGCCTTAAAAGCCAAACACATTGCGTTGGCCAATGTGCCGGCATATTCGACTCAGCGCGTGGCAGACACGGCGTTGATGTTGATGTTGAATCTCGCTAGCAGTATGCAACAGCAACTGACGATGTTGGCGCATGGCGATCACCGCAACTTCTCCCAACATTTAATGGTGCCACATGTGGAGCTTAACGGCAAAACCCTTGGTGTGATCGGCTTTGGCCATATCGGGCAGGCTTTGATCAAAATCGCTCAAGCCATGGATATGCAGATCTTAGTGGCCACGCGCACCAAACGCGATGATCGCGATGGCATCCACTTTACCAGCCAAGCGGATCTGTTGGTGCACAGTGATTTTGTGTCGTTGAATTTACCTTTGACGCCAGATACTGCCAACTTGATCGATGCGTCGGCTTTGCAACTGATGAAGCCAAGCGCCTTTTTGATCAATACCGCTCGTGGTGGGTTGGTCGATGAACCGGCTTTGATCCAGGCACTGAAACATCATGAGATCGCCGGCGCCGGATTGGATGTGCAAGCCAGCGAACCGCTTGCTGATGACAGCCCATTGTTTGCTTTAGACAATGTGATCGTGACGCCACATATCGGGTGGCGCGGGCTAGAAACGCGGCAACGCTTGGTAAAGATCGTCGCTGATGATATTCAGGCCTTTTTGCAAGGGGAAGCATTGAATCGCATCATTTAACCGCAGTCATCATCACAACACGTCGTCTCACTTGAGATGGCGTGTTTTTGTATCGGGTACATACTTGCTTTTTACAAAATACCGCGAAGTTTTTCGTAACCAAAACATAGAATAGGGTGAATCTTTACATGGTGTCGATACACTGAATCAGTATCATATGACAGCAACTTTATGGAGGAATCTATTTTGACGATCAAACATATTCTGGCTGCAACTGCGGCCTTAAGCTTGGTAGCCGTTGCCGCTGGTTGTTCCGGCAAAACCGCCCATGCCGACAAAACCAGCAGCAAAACCTTGACAGTGGTGTTTTTGCCTTCCGAATCCAGCAAAGAAATGACCCC
The DNA here is from genome assembly GCF_045862175.1 of Lacticaseibacillus salsurae. Taxonomy (NCBI): domain Bacteria; kingdom Bacillati; phylum Bacillota; class Bacilli; order Lactobacillales; family Lactobacillaceae; genus Lacticaseibacillus; species Lacticaseibacillus salsurae. The sequence continues at coordinate 6,123 of NZ_BAAFZI010000039.1, forward strand.
AGTGCGCACCGCGTTGTCTGACGTGTTGCACAAAGCCACTGGCAAAAAGATCAACGTGCAAACCACCACGGATTATAACGTGGCCATCCAAGCATTGGCTTCTGGCAAGGCGCAACTCGGGTTATTAGGCCCAGATTCTTACATTGAAGCGCGCAAGCAAAACCATGCCGTCAACCCGTTAGTGACGTATTCTGGTGAATCTGGCACCTTAAAAGACGCCCATTACAACTCGTATGTGATGGTGCCAAAAGCCAAAGCCAACAGCTACAAGCTTGGCGGTAGCTACTCGTTGAAAGCCGTTAAAGGCAAGAAGATCTCCTTTGTTTCTGCGACGTCAACGTCTGGTTTTGCTGTTCCTGCTGGGGCAATCGCCGCAGCCAATGGCGTGAAGAAAACCGACTTGCAACAAGGCGGCGGGTTCTTTGACAAAGTGCTTTACGGCCAATCTCATCCCGGCTCTGCGGTGAACTTGTTCAATGGCGATGTGGATGTGGCAGCATTTGATGACATTGATTTGGTCAACTATGGGAAATTCACCAACGATGCCACCAAAGCTGGGGCGATTTTTAAGATCAATGATGATGCCCCAGCGCCATTAGACAAAGCCCAAGGCAAAGAATCTGTGGCGATCTCAGTTGCCCAAGTACAAAACGAACCTTTTGCCATCAACGACAAAACCGTTTCCAAAGCCGATCGCGCTAAGATCGTTAAAGCCCTGACGGCGAAGTCCACCACCAACAACCCGATTTTCTTCTCGAAGCCAGATGCTAAAAAGCCAGGCTTGTTCACCCAAACTGGCAAGGTGCACTTCATGGCCATCAGCGACAAATGGTACCAACCCACTCATAAAGTATTAGGCAAGTAAGTCAATGGCGGCGTCTTTGACGCTGCTTTTGCCGATCAAGCAAGGCGCTTGGTTGATCGGCAAAGGCAAAACGCCTAACAAGGAGGCGGTTAACAGTAATTGAAAATGTGGCACAATGTGTTAATTTGTGGCAATTAGTTGTTCCGCAGTAATCAAGTGGAAGGCGGAATGATCAATGCTACGAAATGATAAACTCGTGAAAAATTTCTGACTGATGCATGGAACTCAGGTGGCGATTTTTATCTTGTCTTGACAATATAATTTCATCTTCATTTGCTATGCTGTTTATAAGCGAAATGGAGGTGAAAACATGTTGAGAACTCACAAGATTCGCTGCTACCCAAACGCGACGATGCGCCGAGCATTAGTCCAAGCCTGCGATTACCGACGCTATTGTTACAACCAAGCGCTTGCTACTTGGAACGAGATGTATGATGCCTCAGTGGTGTTGTCTGATAAGACGGCACGGCCTAACGAACGCAAAGTACGAGATGAACTGGTCGCCAACAAAGCTGATTGGCAATATGGTTGTTCGGCGCGGATCTTGCAATTGGCGGTACATGATTTAGCCCAAGCCTGGGCAAATTTCTTTAACCCGGAAATGCCAGACCATGATAAGCCTTGCTTCAAGTCGAAAAAGCGTAGTCGCAAAGCCTTTAAAACAGACAGAGCCACCATCGTGAATGGCAAATTGCGGCTGGATAAGCCGCATGGCTATCGTGATCGATGGTATGACATTCGGTTGGCTGAAGCATCGCGGTGGTCAGGCCCCGTTAAGTTGGCTTCGATTGTCAAAGAAGCAGATGGCTACTACGCCTGTCTAAGTATCGATGTTGCAGAGTCTGACCCATTGCCTGAAAGCCAGCGGGTTTGTGGCGTCGATGCCAATATCGGCAAATTCGTCTATAACGAAGGCGTTACAATGTCGGCTGTTCGTGTATTGACTGAACAACTGGTCAGTTTGTATCACCGAGTGTCCTTGTACCAGCGGCGACTTGCCCGCAAGCGTCACGCTAATCCAAATCACTATCGCTCAAATAATTACCGCGTAACGAGAGCCAAGTTACAGCGGACCTACCAGAAAGTGACTCGGATTCAAAATGACCTTTTGCAAAAGTTTACGACGCTGTTGGTGAAAACTAACGGTACAATCGCGATTGAAGACTTGGACGTCAAGCATATGAAGATGGACAAGCGACTAGCGAAGAAGTTACATCGCTCGTTGTTTGGACGCTTCAAGGTGCTGATAAAAGACAAGTCACAATGGTACGGGCGTAAGTTAGTGATAGTCGATCGTTTCTATCCAAGCACACAGCGGTGTAGTCGCTGCGCCTTGGTGAAAACAGGCGATGAAAAACTGACGCTGGCTGGTAATGTTCTTCACGGGACGAAACATCACGAGTTTCATTGTTACGGTTGCGGCGTTCAACTTGAACGCGACGAAAACGCCGTACAAAACTTGATTCAATTCGCTCAGGGGCAGGCTATGTCCTAAGGGTTCAAGAGCCAGTCAATGTTGCTAGGTGTATACCGATGTAAGAATACTGGTGTTAACGGAACCAAATGAAATTACGAATGTACAACTAAGAAAGGAAATATATAATCCTTTACTAGTGTCATTAGACATTCTTCCACATTTTATATAGCAGGCCAAAGATGTTAACTGTTTCCGCCTTATCCAAACGCTACACCCCAGACAAGCCGTCACTACAAGACGTGGACTTGGTGGCTGAGCCTGGCACGATCACTGCAGTCATCGGCCCATCTGGTGCAGGTAAAACCACTTTGTTGCGCAGTTTGAATCAATTGCTACAAGATGACGCCGGTCAAGTTTGTTTAGACGATGTGGATCTGCGCCAATTGTCCAAACGTGACTTACAAAAAGCCCGGCGCAATATCGGGATGATCTTTCAAAACTATAATTTGATCGATGCGCTGACCGTGTTGGAAAATGTGCTGCATGGCTGCTTAGGCGCCAAGTCGACGCTGGCAGGGATGTTGGCGCATTACACTGCTGAAGAAAAGCAAGCAGCCGAAGCGTTGATCGCTGAAATGGGGTTAAGTGACTTCACTTATACCGCTTGCAAGCATTTATCTGGTGGGCAAAAACAGCGCGTCGGCATTGCGCGCGCCTTGATGCAACATCCTAAAATGCTGTTATGTGATGAACCGATTGCCAGCTTGGACCCGAAATCGGCCCACATGGTAATGGCGATCTTGCGGCAATTAGCTGATGACAAAGGTTTGATCGTGGTGGTGAATCTGCATCAAGTGGACATCGCCAAACAATTTGCCGATCATATCGTGGCGTTGAACCATGGACGAAAAGTTTTTGATGGCACGCCTGACGCCTTGTCGACAGACCAGATCCAAGCGATCTATGCATAGGAGGACATGATGACGCCTGTGACTTTTTTTCGCCGCAAACAGCGGCTGATGTTGCTGACGCTACTGGGTTTGCTAGGCAGTTATGCGATCGCCAGCGTCGCGTTGGGCTTTCAACAAGGTGCGCTATTGCAAGTGCAAACTGGGTTTGTGTGGATGGCGCATAATTTCTTGCCGACCACCACGTCATTATCGCTATTGCCAGCGATCTTGTTTCAGTTATGGCGGACATTTGTTGTCGCTGCCGCCGCAGCTGGTGTGGCTGGGGTGATCAGCTTGTTGTTGGCCGTAGTCGCGGCTGGCAATATCGGCCAACGCCATGTGGGGGTGAGCTTTTTGATCCGCGGCATGGCGTCGATCTTGCGCAATATCCCGATCATTGCTTGGGCGTTGATCTTGTTATTTTCCTTTAAGCAAAATGAGCTCACTGGTTTTTTGGCACTGTGGGTGATGAACCTTGGCTTTTTGACGCGGGCTTTTTTGGAAACGATCGAAGACTTTGACGCCGGAAAATTAGAAGCGCTAGTGGCCACTGGCACCGCGTATCCGGTGGCGATCATGCAAGGCTTGTTGCCAGAAATCGCCACGCCTGTGGTGGAATGGCTGTTATATATGATCGAAAACAACGTCCGCGATGCGACGCTAGTGGGGTTGTTGACTGGTACTGGGATCGGCTTTTCGTTTGATCTGTACTTTAAATCCATCAATTATCCTGCCGCTGGCTTGGTGGTGGTGGTATTGATCGTATTGGTGATCAGCTTAGAACTGTTGTCCACGCATATTCAAAGGAGTTTACGATGATCGATAGTGTGTCGATGACCCAAGACCCGACCCAACCCGCACCGCGTCCCACCTCACGCCGCAGTCAAACCTTGCGTGCGTTTGTCGCTGGTTTGACGGTGATCTCGCTTTACGGGGTGATTTCAGTGATCCCGAAACATTTTGATCTATGGGCAGCCACTAAGGTCTTTGGGGCCAATTTACAGCTGATGTTTTTGAGTCCCAATGTTGGCAATGACTCGCATTGGTTGTTACTGCAAGCCTTGCTGGCCAGCATCGAGTTAGCGTTTGTCACCACGGTGCTTGGCGCCGGGTTGGGGCTGATATGCGGGTTGGCGGCTGCGCAAAATATTGCCCCACGCGCGTTGAGTACCGCGACTAAAAGTGTCATGGCCTTTGTGCGGGCGATCCCCACGATCTTATGGGTGTTGATCTATTCTGTGGCGCTAGGCTTAGGCCCAAACGCCGCAGTGGTGGGGTTGACTTTCCACAGTGTGGCATATTTGGCCAAAGTGTTTGCCAATACCATTGAAGAGATCCCAGCGCAAACCATTGAAGCGTTGCGCGCCGGTGGGTGCGGCTTGTTGCCAGTGTTATGCCAAGCAGTATTGCCGTCGCTCGCATCGCGCTTATTGAGTTGGACGTTTATTCGCTTTGAGATCAACTTCGCCAATGCTGTGGTAGTTGGTGCAGCCGCTGGCGCTGGCGGCATTGGCTATCAGTTGTTCGTCGCCAGCAACTTTTATTTTAATTTTCATGAAGTCGGGATGATTGTGTACTACATTCTAGCGTTTGTCTTTGTGTTGGAAGTGATCTCGACGAAATTACGTCATAAATTTATCGATTGATCCTGAGGAGGACCCCATGGCAATTCAAGCAGTGATTTTTGATTGGGCAGGCACCACGGTGGATTACGGCAGTCGCGCGCCGATCATTGCGTTTCAACGCGCGTTTGCCCATTTTGGCATCGAGGTGCCAGAAGCGGTGATCCGCGCCGATGTTGGGTTGGATAAAGCGACACATATCGCCAAATTATTTGCCCAACCGCAAACTTGGGCAGCGTGGCTGGATTCTGGACATGACGCCCAGCGCGATGTCGCCATTCAAGAAGTGTATCAACAATTTCAAACTGAGATCAAAGCCGTGTTAACGGAAACTGGGCAACTAAAGCCTGGTATGCAAGCGTTATGTGCGTATTTGAATTTAAAACATATCGCCATGGCGTCGACTTCTGGCTACACTGCTGACATGATCGCACAACTGCTACCAGTGGCCGCAGCGCAAGGTTATCAGCCTCAAGTCAATGTCACGTCAGAACAAACTGATGGCGTCGGCAGGCCAGCGGCGGATATGCTGAATTCAGCCATGCGGCAATTGCAGATCAGCGATCCGCAAACGGTGATCAAAGTTGGCGATACCGTCAATGATATCCTTGAAGGCCATCACGCACACACCATCAGCGTCGGCGTCATTGTCGGCAGCAACTTGATCGGAATGTCTGAAGCTGAATTTGCCGCCTTGCCAATCAGCGAGCAGACCCGCTTGATCACCGCGGCGCGCGACACCTTCATTAAAGCCGGGGCCGATTATACCATCGATTCCATGGCCGATCTGATGCCGCTGATCGAAGCGCTCGATCAACAAGCCGCTAAGGTGCCACTGTTGTTGACGCCAGGGCCGCTAACCACTAGCGCCACGGTGAAAGCGACCATGTTAGTGGATCACGGCACTTGGGATGATGACTACAAAGTGTTGACCCAATCGATCCGCCATGCCTTGTTGGCAGTCGGGCATGCAGATCCGGAATTGTATACTAGTGTGTTGATGCAAGGTTCTGGCAGCTTTGGCGTGGAAGCCACGCTACAAACGGCAGTACCTAAAACGGGCACTTTGTTGATCGCCATGAACGGCGCATATGGGCAACGCATGGCGACAATGGCCACGCGCCTTGGGATCAAGCATTTGGATCTGGATTTTGGCGAAACGCAAATCGTTTCCGCAGAAAAAGTGTTGAATGTGTTGCATCAACATCCAGAAGTCACGCATTTTGCCATGGTGCATTCTGAAACCACCACTGGGATCTTGAATCCGTTGACGCCGTTGATCCCTAAGCTGGCAGACTTGGGGATCGTGACGATCGTTGATGCGATGTCCAGCTTTGGTGGGGTGCCGATCGATGTCACCCAACTCGGCGTGGATTACGTGATCTCTAGTGCCAACAAATGCATTCAAGGGGTGCCTGGGTTTGCTTTTGTGTTAGCCAAGCAAGCAACGTTAGCCCAAACCAAAGGCAATGCGCGCAGTTTGTCGCTAGATCTGTATGATCAGTGGCGCTGTTTTGAAGCAGAAGCCGGCAAGTGGCGCTTCACTAGCCCGACGCACACGGTTTATGCCTTCCGCCAAGCCTTGAACGAATTGATCGAAGAAGGTGGCGTGGCGGCGCGTCATGCGCGCTATGCGGCAAACGAAAAGCAGTTGCGCGCTGGCATGTTGGCATTAGGCTTTGAGCCGCTGTTACCGACTGCGATCCAATCGCCGATCATTACCAGCTTTAAATACCCTAGTGAGCGTTTTGACTTCAGACAGTTTTATGAAGCATTGAAACAAGCTGGCTTCATCATTTATCCGGGCAAAGTGTCCAAAGCCAAAACCTTCCGCATCGGCAACATTGGTGAAGTGTATTCAGAAGATATTCGCCACTTACTGCATGTGATCGCCAAGACCTCAGTGGCCAAGGCACTCGTTGCCACCCAGTAACCATCTAAAAAGCGGCCTTGGCCGAGTCGATCCTGAAAACAGGACGGGCTCGCGTCAAGGCCGCTTTTGGCGTTACGCTTTTCGCTTGCGCCACCAATGGATCACCAAGGTGGCGACAAACGCCAACAAGACGAAAATCGAAAAGAAAGTGTTGGATACTTCAATGCCGATCGCTGGTAGCGACAAGCCGAGTTTAATGGCGATAAAGCCGATCAGCACATACGCCATGTACAAGAGTTCTGGTACTTTGGCTAATAAGACGATCATCCCGGAAGCGACGAAACGCATGGCCAAGATCCCGATCATCCCGCCGATCAACACGATCACTGGGTTATTATCAATGGCTAAGGCCGTCAAGATCGAATCAATCGAAAACACGAAATCTAAAAATACGATCGCTGCCACAGTGCCCCAAAAGCTGCGCGGCTTGGCGGCAGTGACGGTTTCATCTTTAGGGTTGTGTTGTTCCCAGAAAAAATGCAGCGACATCCACAACAAGTAGCCGGCCCCTAAGGCTTTGATCGCCCAGAACTTGATCAAATAAGCGCCTAAGCCAATGGCGATGAAGCGCAAAATATAAGAGCCCCACAGCCCCCACATCAAGGCGGCGTGTTCTTTTTTCGGTTCTTTTAAACTGGCAGTTTGTGCCGCTAACACCACGGCGTTGTCGACAGACAATAAACATTCCATCACGGCCAATGTGGCGATCGTCGCCAGCCCAGCCCCAGTCATAATGGCACTGTGCCAATCGCTGGCTTCAAAAAACGGCGCGTAAAGTTTTATAAGTGTGCTGATAAGGGCGTTCCTCCTCAAGGGTTTCTTACATTATACAAAAAATTTGATTAAAAACACCAAATGATTCGAGAACTTGCCACGATATGATAAAGTAAAAGCAGATTAGGGGGAGATCTGGTGAAAGTCACAAAAGCAAAAGCCAACGCGATGTTGTTGCTGGCGGCGATCATTTGGGGTGCTGGGTATATTTTTAGCAAGCAAGCGACTAATGCGGGGATGCATGCCGGGTTGATCAATGCCATCCGCGGCTTTATTTATGCTGGGTTGGCTTATGCATTTTTCCATCGCACCATTGATCACATGAGCAAACAAGACCTAAAAATCGGCTTGATCGCTGGTGGTATCAACTTTTTAGGCTATCAGCTACAAACGATTGGCTTGACGGATACCACCCCAGCCAATAACGCCTTTCTCACGGCGATCTATGTGGTGATCACACCGTTTATCATGTGGTTGTTTTTCCGCGAGAAACCGCAGCGCAAAGCTTATGTCGCCATTATCATTTGCGTGTTGGGGATGGCAGTGCTCACTGGGGTATTTACCCATGGGCTGAGCTTACATTTTGGGGACTTGTTGACGATCGCTTCAGCTGGGTTTTACGCGTTGCAGATCGTGTATTTTAGCGGGTCTGCCACTGCTGTCAGCCCTTGGATCATCGCGTTTATGTTAGGGATCACGCAAGGCGGCTTGGGGTTGTTATCGAGTTTGGCGTTTGAAACGCAAACTTATGCTAGCGTGCATTGGGTCCAAGGATTGGTGCCAGTGATCATTTTAGGGATCGTGTCTAGTTTTGGCGCACAAACCTTGCAGCTGGTGGGGCAGCGCTACACCGATCCGACGCCAGCGGGATTGTTGCTGATGACTGAGTCGATGTTTGGTAGCATTTTTTCTGTGGCGTTAGGCTTTGAGCCGCTGACTTGGAATTTGGTGATCGGCGGAGGCTTGATCGTCGTTGCCTTGGTGGTGATGCAAGTGGGCTTTCGGCGCTTGTGGTTATTTAAGCGCCGCGCGTGATCACCCCTTGGCAAAAAGCACCGTGCCGGCTTGTTGCAAGGCCGCCATCGCCACGATCGGCGGATGCTTTGGGTCGTTTAACAAATTCACCATCAAGATATGTTCATATAACGTTGCCAGCTCTAACGCCACGCCTGACGCTTGCCAACAAGTTGGGTCATGGGCGTCTAAAGCTTGTTGAAACAAAGCTGCCAGCTGCTCGATCAGCGCCGTTTGCCCGTTGAATTCTGGCGTGCGGATGGCCGTGGCCAGCCGCAAGTGCGTGGCATTTTGTAAGACGGTTCTGGGTAAAGGTGCCCACAGCGCTTTGCGTTGCTGGCTGGCAATGCGGGCGGCACATTCTTGGAGCAGTGGGGCTTCACAAGCTTGGCAAAGTTGGCGCGCCAAGTCGAATTTATCCACGTAATGATGATAAAAGGTGGCTTTGCCAACCCCAGCTTCGGCGATCAGATCAGATATGGTGATCTTGGTTAAAGGGCGCGTCGCTAATAATGCCCAAAAGGCGTGACGGATGGCGGCTTGCGTTTTTTGGACGCGTAAGTCTTGAGTCATAAGATCCTCCGGCAACAGTTGAATTTTGCCGTCATTATAGCGCGCCAACATAGCGATTCCATGAGAAAACGATTGTTAATCACATTGCAAATATCGCGATAACTAAAGATATTGCCGATAAATAATAAAACGCACGCATCCGAGTCTGGGATGCGTGCGTTTTGACTAGGAAACCAGCTCTTGGACAATGGTGCGGCCTTCAATGGTGATACAGTCGCGCCCAGCGTGCTTGGATCGATACAAATAGTGGTCAGCGCGCTTGAACACAGCAGTGGCGTTGCCATCATTTGATGTCGCCATCGCTAAGCCAAATGATGCGGATAAGTTGAATTCCCCGAAGCTGCCATGGACTTTAGCGAAGCGAATGCGCTGTTGGCAAGCTTTGACGATCGCTGTGGCAGTTTGCAAATCGGCACCAGGTAAAATGATCGCAAATTCTTCGCCACCAGTGCGGTACAATTGATAGCCATCATTTTCGGCGTGGAGGTAAGTTTGAATGGTTTGCGAAACGGTCATCAACGCTTGGTTGCCGACCAAATGCCCATAGTGGTCGTTGATGTGTTTGAAATGATCCAGATCAAAGGTGATCAAGGCCAGCGACTGGTCTTGGATCTGCAAGTAAGCATCATTGAAGTCGCGTTGAAACATGCTCCAATTGCGTGCCCGCGTCAAGCCGTCATATTGCACTTCGCGAGTGAGCTTGGCGATCACTTGTTGATCGCGGCGTTGGTAATGGTCAAAATCCCATAGCGCAAAGTTGGCCCAAACGGCGCCTAAGAAATTCACGATCGCTAAACTTGACGTCAATGTCGGTGAAGTGAACCACACCACCCACCAAAACATGCCACAAACCACAATTGGCGGTAGCTGATATAAAAACGCATGGGCTTTGAGCTTTTTGCCGTACCAACGCTCGCCATAAACCGCCAAACACCCGATCAAATATGCGATCCCAGTCAGCAAATGCAACCCACCGGCAGACGCAAACATCACCACGCCAACCACTTGGATCACCACGAAATCTAACCAATTAGTGGCGACTAAATTGCTGTACATCATGATGATCAGCTGCAAATTCAGCATCACCCAAAATAACCAGCCGTCAGCCGCCGAATTCATCACCCGCAATAAGACTAACAAGGCGCAAATATAGATCACTTGCGGCAAGCGCTGGTCAAGTGCCGACAAACTGTGATTTTTCGCCAAGCGCGCTTTGGTGCCGGCTTCGATTTGTGTATAAACACTGGCAAAGCCAAGTGTTGCGATCACGACTAAAAACAGATCAGTCATCCAGATGCGAAGCATTGACTCGCCTTCCTTTCTTAATGCGAATGTTTAAGCATGAACGTCTTTGACCCAATAGTCAATGATTTTAGACGATCCGTGGCAAAATCGGTTTGTTCAAATAATCCCCTTCGCCAAAATCGACGCCTAACGATTCGGCCAAATGCAGATCGGCGATACTGTGAATATGATCCAGCCCAAAGCGGCAGTGGTGTTTAGCAGCTAATGTTTGCCAGCGGCGCAACGTGGTGATCAACGCCGCGTCGTCAAAAGTCCCGCGCAAACTGGGCAAAGGGGCTTTGACCAAGGTAAATGCTGAAAGTTCGGGAATAAAGGCGTCGCTGTGAGGCAACCCGGCGACATCCATGGCAAAAGCGATATGGGCTTGGCGATATTGCGGCAAGACCTGTTTAAACGCCGCCACATCATCCAAGCGGTCCAATTCGATCACCATGTCCGCGATCGCCGTCAGCTGCGTGAACCACTGACATAATTGCGCGGCTTTTTTTGGGGTGCAGACTTCATCAAAGTCCAAATTCACCAACAATCGGCTGATCGGCAACAATTGCGATAATGAATCATTCTCACATAACGTCGCGATGGTCATTGTTGGCGCCGCTTGCCACTGATTGTCGCGATACACTTGGCGCATCAATTCGCCTTGCCAAAGGGTTTTTGTGGCCAAATCAAGGATGGGTTGGGTGAAGTAAGTGTAACTGGCCAAATGGGTACGGGTCTTGCCGTTATCTAGCGTTTTGCCATCAACGGTGATGCAATCGCGTCCGCGCTGTTTGGATAAGTATAAGCTGGCATCCGCGCGTCTTGATAAGTCATCTAAGCTGGTGTCGCTGGCTTTTTTGGTGGTCACGCCTGCAGACAAACTCACCGCCAAGTCGTATTGGGCGTAAGCGACAGTCATTTGGCGGATCGCTTGCCATAACTTGGTAGTCAACGCCAACGCTTGGGATTGGTCGAAATTTGGCATCAACACCGTCAGCTCTTCGCCGCCGGTACGATACAAACTCGCGCTTGGTGGCAGGTTTTGGTAGATCTTGTTGGTAATGGCGATCAGCACTTGATCGCCTGCCGCATGGCCATAAGTGTCGTTATAATTTTTGAAGTGGTCGATATCCATTGCGGCCACTGCCAATGAAGTGTGGGTCACTTGGGCTCGGTCAAATGCCTGAGTCCCAAGGTTGCGCAAGCGATTCAAGTTGCCAGCATGCGTCAAGGTGTCATGATCCAAGCGCTCTAACAACTCGGCGCGTTCTTGCGCAGCTAAGCGCGCACGCTGGGTGTAAACCGCACTGGCGCTCATCGTCGCCAAATACAACGTAAAATAACCCAGCCGCCGCGGATCAGTTAAATGCGGCAACGACGCCCAATATAAACTGCCGATCACCGCGGCAAATGCCAGCACCGGCCACCATTGGGTATCAAAATAACGACGCAGGCAAAACGCGCCAAAGCCAATGGCAATCAATACCAGCAAGCTCAACCAGTCATGTGGGCGCGCCGTGATCCAAAAGCCAACGATGATCAACCAGCGCAAGCCATGTTCCCAAGGTTGTAAGTGGACGTTCAATACGAATTGGGTCAACACAAACAACTGTAACACCAAAAAAATTTCCCGACTGGTGCCAACACCTTGCACAAAAGCTTGCAACAATAAGGCCGTCAGTAGCGAGATCCCAGCTAAAAACCACGGGCGAACATGGGCCACCAAGGGTGGTTTTGCGGCAGTTGCCACTCGCCAATGCCGCGGGTGACGGCGGTGTAGCCGATCACTGCCAGTAGCATGCAAACTAAGTCACCCAACCAAACCACGGCCACACCCCCAATGCGCGCTGGATCAACAGATTTTATCTATATTTTGATACTTTTCTTTGAGTTTAGCAAACAGAATTATAATGTCAATGTTAAATCGATCCTGCCAGTAACGCAAAGATTCCTCTTACCGCATTGTGGGTAAAAGGGATCACACAAATCGCATAATTTCAAAATTACGAGGATAAATTTTGATGGACTAGTGGCGCGGTTGTTCACCGAGAGAAAAGACGGCGACACACCCTAAACCAGTGTGGCTGGCAATCGCGGCGCCGATATTGCCGATGGTGATCGGCGTGTCAGGGGACTTAGCCAAGATCCGCGCTTTGACGGTTTCAGCCGCTTGTGGCGCATCTGCCGTGGCGATCAAGACGCGATGCGTGGGGTCATGGGCAATGGCGGATAACGTTTCATCAGCTAAAGCTTGCAGTGAGCGTTGCCGTGAGCGGGCTTTTTTGACCACGCGCAAGTGCCCGACGGTATCCACATCCATCACTGGTTTGATATTGAGCAAAGTCCCAAGCGTGGCAGAAGTTTTGGACACGCGGCCGCCGTGATACAAATAATTCAAGTCGTCGACGGTGAACCATTGCCGATAGCGCAAGCGGTTGGCTTCGATCCAAGTGGCTAAGTCTTCTAACGCCATGCCAGCTTTTTTCATGTCGATGGCATCAAGCACCATCAAGCCCTCGCCCCAAGCGGCGGCTAAAGTGTCCACTAAGCGGATCTGGGCGTTGGGGTGATCTTCTAAGATCATTTGTTTGGCTTGCTGTGCAGAATTGAAGGTGCCGCTTAACCCGCTGGAAAAACCCAGATATAAGATCGGCGTGTTCGCTTCGACAAATGGCGTGAAAAAGTCGACGAATTGGCCGACATTGACTTGTGCGGTGGTAGGCATCATCCCTTGGCCGATCTGCGCGTACAAACGCGCCAGATCAAAAGTCTCCCCAAGATCATCCACGTGATCGACACCATCAACGTCAACGTGCATGGACACAAATTGCACCCCAGCGTCTTGAAGCGTTTGATAAGGTAGATCACAAGCGGAATCTGTCAATAGTTGATACATCATGTGCGTCTCCTTAAGATTAATAGACATATATGGTCATGATACGCCAATCAATGAAAAAGGCAATGAAAACGCACGAGATTCGCAACTGCAAATATTGACACCAGGCGACGATGGCCTGCAGTATCAAGCACGGGCGTACCTTGGCGTAGCGGCTGTCAAACGCCTTTGCGCCTGAGGCTTCGCCGGCATGAAAAAACAGGCTACTCCTTGACGGTTGATCAAGGAATAGCCTGTCGCGGAAGGCTTATTTCACCACGGCATCAGTGACGTCAACTTTTTTGGTGACCACGCCTTGTTGGTAAAACACATCAGCGATAGATTGTTGTTCTGCCAAAATGCTGTCAGAAAATTTGCCGAAGCTGTAAGTGCGGCGATCGACCATTTTTTGGACGATCGACTTTTTCAGTTTCAACATTTTCATCATCATGGTGGTCAATTGGGCTTTGTGGGTGTTGGCCCAAGTCATGTCGTCGCTTAAATATTGCGTCAGGAGTTTCGAGACGGTTTTGTTTTTGGTGGCATAAGTCTGCGTTGAGATCAAAAAGTCGCGGTTTTTGGCTAAGCCGGCATCATCCACTAACAAGGTCGCATCATTGTTGACCTCAGCAGTGGCGGTATAAGGATCCCAGCTGGCCCAAGCGTCGATGGTGCCTTTGGCAAAAGCGACCGCGGCAGTGGCTTGATCCATTGAGACCATTTTCACGTCAGATTCCGTCAGGCCGGCTTTTTTCAAAGCTTGGATCAACATGTACTGACTTGAGGTGCCTTTGGTGTAGGCGATGGTTTTGCCTTTTAAGTCCGCCAAGCTTTCAATACCAGCGTTCTTTTTGACTTCGATACCAGAGCCTTGTACTTTGTCAGAGCCCGCGGCGATATAAACGAAATCCAACCCGTTAGCTTGCGCCGTGACTGGTGGCACATCCCCGACGCGGGCATAATCGATGTCGCCAGACTTCAACGCAGTCGTTAGCGCCGTGCCGTCTTGGAATTCTTTAAAGACCACTTTGTAGCCTTTGGCCTGCATTTTCTTGGACAATTGGCCGCGAGCGCGGGCAATATCGACAGGGTCGGCTTTTTGATAGCCGATGGTGACAGTGGTGAGTTTGGTGCCGGCAGTGTCATGGGTGGCAGACCAGTCAAACCAAGCGATCGCCGCCACGATCACTACTAATAAAATGGTTAGTAAGGATTTTTTCTTCATTAGTTGTGTACTCCTTGGGTGAGTAATTGTTCGCGCAATTGCGGCCGTAAGATCTTGCCAGTGGTGTTGCGCGGGAATTCGCGCACGAATTCAACCCGCGTCGGTGCTTCAAACTTCGCCAAATGACTGCGCCCGTAAGCTAAGACTTCAGCGCGCTGGTCGGCTTCATGTAAGCCTGGTGTGGTGGTGACCAAGACTGCCGTGACTTCTTCGCCGTATAGATCATCAGGCATGCCGATGACCGCCAGTTGTTCGATGAATGGCAATTCTGCCAACACTGATTCGACATGGGCTGGGGCCACTTTTTCGCCACCGCGAGAAATGATCTCTTTTTTGCGGCCTTTGACAAACAAGTAGCCATCTTCATCAAAGTAGCCTAAGTCGCCAGTTAAGAACCAACCGTCTTGAAACGATTCTGGTTTTTCGTCGTCTAAGTAATGGGTGATGACATGATCGCCTTTGATCGCGATCTCGCCTAAAGCGCCAGGCGCATCGGTGAAGTGCTCACCGACCAAGATCTTGACATCAGTGCCAAAAGGCAACCCAGCGGAGCCGATTTTTGGCGCATCATGCGGATTGGTGGTACATTGACTTGACGCTTCAGTCATCCCGTAACCTTCAATGATCAAGGTGTGGAAGCGATCTTGAAACGCTCGCAAACGTTCTTCTGGTAGTGCAAAAGAACTCGAGCGCACAAAGCGCAAGGGGATCTGACTTTGCAAACGGCCATAAGCGGCGTTGGCTTTTTCATTCAACAATAAGAAGCTGACGATCGTTGGCACGACTGATACCCAAGTCACATGGTTATCAGCGACTTGTTGCCAAAAGCGCGACGCCGAGAACTTCGGGGTGACCAAAATGCGGGCATTGGCCACGCGCGAAGATAAGGTAGACATCACTTGGGCATTGATATGAAACATTGGCATCATGATCATGGCTGTATCGGCTTCAGTCATGTGGTTGGATTCAGCGTCATGCGTCGCTGCATTGAGCAAAATGCGATGCGATAAGCCGACACGTTTGGGTTTGCCGGTGGTGCCTGAGGTGTTTAAGATCAAGCCGAGGTCTTCATCTTGCACTTGTGAATGGTCAACATGCTCGCGATGTTCCAACTGGTCGGTGTCGGCGATCACTTGCATCACAGCGGTGTTCAAGTGTAATTCGGATTTGGCAAAGCGCTTGGTGGTCCAAGCCTTGGCTAACGCTTGTGTGGTCAACACCAAGGGATACTTGAATTGATTCCAGTCGGCTTGGATACCGGCGATCGGGGTGGTAGGGGAGATCGGATGAACGATGATGCCTAAATTCCAAGCCGCTTGGTTGATCACGGGAAACACTGCCGAGTTCTCCAAGCAGACCAAGATCACATCGCCGCGGCCAAGATTCATGGCCGCAAACAAGTTTTGTAAGGCATCAACGTCTGCTTGTAAGTCAGCGCCGGTGAACCAGCGATCCATGGCGGCGTCTTTAATGAGGTCGCGAGTTTGATTATTCTTTAGTTGATTGGACAGTAGCGTGGTTAATTTGGTCATGCGCAGTGTCTCCTTTCTTAGCAAACAAATGAATTTGAGGCCGCCCGATCAAAATGCCAAACGGGGCGACTTTGTAGCAAAACCACGCGATGCCAAAGCTGATTCCTAATACCAGCACATACCCCACTGGGATCAACACCAGATAAGCCCAGTCGGCAAAGTGGGTGAATTTCAATAAGTAACTGAGGATCGCTAAGCCGATCGTTTGGTCCAAATAGATCCCAAACGACACTTTGGCCCCATTTTTCACGAAGCGGTCAAACAAGGAGCCGACGTGACGTTTGCGCCAGCGGTCGTAGATCTTGCCAACGCCAAAGACGAAAATGATCATCATGGTGTCATACAACAACATGTAAGGTTGATGCGGCGATACCGCACTGGCATGACTGAGACCTAAGTGGTCTCGGTTCCAAAAATAATACGCGACGGTGCCTAACCCTAATGCCAAAGTGACGGTGCCGATGGCTTTGGCGTGTTTTTTGATCCTGGATTATTCATAGAATTTCAAAAAAGCAGCGCAATCCCATGATTCACACGGGACTGCGCTGCTTTGGTGTTTCACCCATTGGGTGCGCCTATATGCTAAGGTTGAGTCAACGAAAACCATCACGAAAGCGAGGCTTCACACCATCTCAACTTTAACCAGCTTATCCCTGCAATGCAATACCAATGTGACTGTGACCGCCGACGGCGGTCAACTTTCAAATGACGCCGGGCTCGTTTTGTTCCAAGAGTTTCTTCATCGTATCAACTTTAGGCAACTTGCCAATCAGTGCCTCAAGTTACCAGACC
>NZ_BAAFZI010000040.1:0-22773 GCF_045862175.1 Lacticaseibacillus salsurae
GCCACTTGCCGTCCGCGATTGGTACGATGCTCGTCCAGTTGCGGTCCAGATACTTGCGAAGACTGGCGACGTTCTCCGCTGCGTCTTGATCTTCAATTTCAGCGGCGATCGATTCTGCCGTATCCATGACCAATTCCACTTGCTCCCAATTGCCACTAAAAACGGCGGCCCGAAGTTTGGTTTTCAACTCCACAGGCATGACGCTGAAGCGCTGCTTAAGCTTTTGATTGAGATGATAAACATCAAGAATGTGGACGTGTTGCTTTTGACCTCTGTGACTGCGGGCAAAGACGCTAAAGGTGTCCGGCTCATAGCCGCTGCCGTTGTCACTGCCGCTAATGATCAGGGTTTTTGCTAAGTCATAATGCGCATCCAAATATGCCTTCATCCGACTAAAGACCACTTCGCGGTCCAAGCCGCTGATGACGTGCCGCTTGATAAGCATATGTCGCTTTCCATTCACGTAGACGCCTTCGCTGACCTGCAGGCGATGAACGTTGATCCGTTGATGATGTTTGATCTTGGTCTCAAAGGCGTCGCCTTCGATGAGCAATTCTGGGACGCTTGCACGCTCAGCTTTCGGTGCGGGCTTTGCGGCGGCTTCGACTTGTTCAACTTCCGCGATGTCTCGACCAACTTCCTGATACAGCTTGCCCACCGTCTGGAAGCTAATCGAACCTGGAGTCAACGCTGAAACTGCTTTGGCCACAGTGCGCAACACCGCACCTGATGACAGCTCCGCTACGCGTGCCATAAATAATGGGGAATACCGCCGTCCCCGAGAGATCCCTAACGCTTGGTCAAGCGGATAACTTTGTACACCAGAAGCGTCGATCACCAAGCGGCGCTCAAACTGGACTGTGCCAAACAAACACTGGATCGAGCGCTTGTCCTTGCGTGTAATTTGCCAATCTGCTTTGCCAAGACACAGCTTAGCGTCAAACGCTTCTAGCGCTTGTGCTACCGCGGCACAAACCAGTTGGGCGATTAGTGGGATCAATCCCTCCTCAAATTGAATAAATGACTCAGTGGACTTCAATAATTCACTCGCTACTGTTACAATTGGTTCCATGGAAGATCGCTTCTCTCTACTTGTTGTGTGGTAACTCAATTAGAGGACAAGCGGTCTTCTTTTGTCAAACCGTTTTTCGGGGTATCCTATTACTTACTTTTCCCTCCCGAGGAATACTTTACACTAAGAACAAGCGGCCCCAAATGTGGAATTGGTGATCCGGGTGCTGAATTGTTACGACATTTATGCCCAAATGGTAGATGAGCAAGTGGATATCGCGGTGCATTATGATGTGCGTGATTATCCACAAAGCATCCACACCGAAGTTTATGGGACTTATGCACTGGCGTTGGTGGGCAGCCCGGCGTTATCACTGGATCAACAAGATTTCATCACGCCAAATCGCGCCTTAAGGGTGTGCGGATTGATGAATGATCCCCATGCGCGTTATTTGGAGTTGTTCAATGACTACTTGGCGGCTAAACACATTCGCTTGCAGCCGAATATGGAGCTTTGGAGTATTGAAGCGATCCGTAATTCTGCGATTTCTGGTTTAGGCGTGGCGTTTTTGCCAAAGTTTTGCGTGCAAGCGCAAATCGCATCAGGTGAGTTGATCGAATTGCCCACTGACATGACGCAAAAGCGTTTAACAGCGGTATTTGCCTATCGCCAGTTAAGTGCTGCTGGGGCATTATTTGTGCAGTTGTTGCGACAGGCGGAAGCCAAGTGACAAAACCGTTTTTGGCGTGACATTTTTTGCCACAAACTTGTGCTAATCAGTGCAAAATGTTGTGCACACCCGCGACTCACATTATTTTCAAATTTTTTATTCATCTAAGAAAGCGCTGTGAATGGCTTTTGGGTGCTTATTTTCACAATTTTAATGACAATTCGGTGATACTTGAAATTTGCCGTGCGCAATCGATTATCTTACAATAGGCATTATCCACATAATACATAGGAGGCGACGGTTGTGACCACATTAAAGATCAGTGATTTACACGTCAAAGTTAAGGAAGAACCAGAACATCCAGAAATTCTCAAAGGGGTCAACTTAACCGTTTCGACCGGCGAGATCCATGCGCTGATGGGCCCTAACGGCAACGGGAAATCAACTTTAGCCGAAACGATCATGGGCAATCCCAAATATTTGGTGACCCAAGGCGATATCACTATCGATGGCGAATCGATCTTAGATAAAGGCGTCGACGAACGGGCTCGTGCTGGCTTGTTTTTGGGCATGCAGTATCCGGCTGAGATCGCCGGGGTCACTAACGCCGAATTTATTCGCGCGGCGATCAATGCGCGCCGGGCTGACGATGATCAGATCTCGATCATGAAGTTCCTTAAGCAACTGGATGCCACCATGGACTTTTTGAAAATGCCTGAAGACATGGCGGATCGCTATTTGAACCAAGGCTTTTCCGGTGGTGAAAAAAAGCGCAACGAGATCTTACAAATGATGATGATCAAGCCGAAATTCGGTTTACTTGATGAAATCGATTCTGGGTTGGATATCGATGCGTTGCGGATTGTGGCCAATGGCGTCAACAAAATGCGCTCCCCTGAATTTGGGACCTTGATGATCACGCACTACCAACGCTTATTGGATTACATTGTGCCTGATTTCGTCCATGTCATGAAAGACGGCGAGATCATTGAAACCGGTGGCGCCGAACTCGCAAAAGAATTGGAGAAAACCGGCTACGAACACCTCAAAGCAGGTGACGCCAATGCCTGAAATGTCTTTACCTGATACGCCAAAGATCCCTTTGGCGCGTTACTTAAAACAAACCAAAGATACAACAACGGCCAAAGCGACAGTGGCGGCACCGGCAAGCGTGGCGGTTTCAGTTGATCAACCGTTAGCAATGACTGAAGCTTCCAGTTTGGATACGTGGCTACAAACCGCGCCGCAATCTCAAACTGAGATCACGATCCCAGCAAACTTCAGCGATGACACACCGATCAAGATCGTCGGCCCCAAAACCACTGGGGGCAACGTGTTGATCCATGTCGGCGCCAATGCCCATGTGGCCTTACAAGAACGCTGGGCGTCTAGTGGCGAGATGCTAGGCGTCTCTGTGGAATTAGACGCTGATGAAGGTGCGCAAATCGACTGGTTGACCTATGACGCCTTTGACGCCGAAACCGTGATCTTGCAACGTTATGCCCGCTTAGGCAAAGATGTGCATTTGAACTGGACGGTGGCCGGTTTTTCGCATAATTCCGGGGCCAGCTTATTGACCACCGATCTCAACGGCGCTGGTGCTGAAGCCACCGTGAATGTTGGGGTGTTGGCTTCTGGCAAGCAACATGTCGGCTATGTCACTGGCATCACCAACTATGGTGAAAAAACAGTCGGCCATATCAACCAACGCGGCGTGTTAGTGGATAAAGCCCACTTGGCCTTTAATGGCGTCGGCCATATCGTTCAAGGCGCGCGCGGTAGCGACTCGCAACAAGAAAATCGCGTGTTGATGTTGTCTGAAGCGGCGCGCGGGGATGCCAACCCGATTTTATTGATCGATGAAAATGATGTCACTGCCGGCCACGCCGCTTCTGTTTCGCGTGTTGACGCGGTGCAAATGTATTATTTAATGAGTCGCGGGGTCCCAGAAGCTGTGGCCAAGCGCTTAGTGATCCGCGGCTTTTTGGAAGCGGGTCTAAGTGAGATCGCTGATGGCGAATTACGCGATGAACTGTTTAAGACAATCGATGAAACGTTGGTGAATGCTGATGCGTGAGAACTTTCCATTTTTTGAAGCCCATCCGAATTTGGTGTACTTAGATTCTGCTGCCACCAGCCAAAAGCCAGCCAGTGTGCTTAAAGCGCTACAAGACTACTATGTTAACGACAATGCCAATGTCCATCGCGGTTTGTACAAGTTGGCTTATAACACCACAGAAGGCTTTGAAGCGGTGCGCGGCAAAGTGGCGGACTTTATTCATGCAACGCGCCCAGAAGAGATCACCTTCACTCGCAGTACCACTGACGGGTTGAATTTGGTGGCGTCAAGTTTTGGCCAAATGGTGGTCAAACCAGGCGACGAGATCTTGGTGTCTGGTGCGGAACACCACTCCAACTTCATTCCTTGGCAACAATTGGCCCACCGCGTTGGGGCGACTTTTGTGATCGCACCGGTGAAAGCCGATGGCGACACCGACGTTGACCAACTCAAAAAGCTGATCACGCCAAAAACCAAGATCTTGGCCGTGGCGCAAGTGACCAATGTTTCTGGCGGCTTAGTGCCAGTGCGGCAACTGGCTGATCTGGTGCATGCCCAAGGCGGCTATCTCGTCGTCGATGGCGCCCAAGCCGTGCCACATATGCCAGTAGACGTGCAAGCCATTGACGCGGATTTTTATGCTTTTTCTGGGCACAAAATGTATGGGCCAACTGGTTCTGGCGCCTTATATGGCCGCTATGAATTCTTCGAACAAATGCCGCCAGTGCAATTTGGCGGGGAAATGATCGATGAAGTGCAAGATCAAACCACTAGCTGGGCGGAAGTGCCGTTGAAATTTGAAGCTGGCACGCCAAATATTGCCCAAGTCTTTGGCTTAGGTGCGGCAATCGATTTCATGCAACAACTGGACATGCCACAAGTCATGGCTGACGAAAACCGGCTGGTCAAAAAGCTACGCGCCGGCTTAGCCGAAATTCCTGACATCGTGTTGTATGGTAGCGACGCCAGCTTATCCACTGTCAGCTTCAACTTGCAAGGCATCCACCCGCATGACTTGGCGACATTTTTAGATGAACAAAATATTGCCGTGCGCGCTGGGCATCACTGTGCCCAACCGCTGATGGCGCGCTTAGGGATCCCAGCGACGGCTCGCGCTAGCTTTGGGGTGTACAACAATGACGCTGATGTGGATCAGTTAGTAGCGGCAGTGAGTGCTGCAAGGAGGTACTTCCATGGGCTTGACTAAACTGGATCAAATGTATCGGCAAGTGATCTTGGATGAAGCGTATCATCCGCGCCATCACGGCAAACTTGACGCACCGACGCATGAGATCACCTTGCGCAACCCCAGCTGTGGGGATGTGTTGACGCTAGATCTTAAAGTCGCTGACGGCAAAGTCAAAGATGCCGCATTTTCTGGTAGCGGCTGTACCATCTCTCAAGCCAGCGGCAGTTTAATGACAGAACAGATCATCGGCCACACCCCAGATGAAGTGCAAGACATGGTGGCCACATTCTCAGATCTGGTCATCGATGGGGAGAATGATCACGAAGACTTGCTTGGCGACGCGGCGATCTTAAAAGGCGTCCATCAATTTCCAGCGCGGGTCAAATGCGCGATGCTCGCTTGGAAAGCCGCCAGCCAAGCTTTAACGGAAGGTGAAGCGAATGCCTGAAACCAAAAATACCAAAAACAACGAAACCGTAGCCGATACCGTTGATTTCTTACCAACCGAAAATCCTGGCGACTTTCATGATGATATCGACCCAGTGTTTGACACTGGCCGCGGTTTGACTGAAGATATCGTCCGCGCGATCTCAGCGGAAAAACAAGAACCACAATGGATGTTGGACTTTCGCTTGAAAGCCTATCACACGTATTTAAAGATGAAAGCGCCAGACTTTGGCCCTGATCTGTCGGATCTGGACTTAGACCGGATGCGCTATTACATCAAAGCCACCGATAAAACGTATAAAGACTGGGATGACGTGCCAGACGACATCAAAAACACCTTTGATCGCTTAGGCGTGCCGCAAGCGGAACGCAAATATTTAGCTGGGGCTTCAGCGCAGTATGAATCTGAAGTGGTGTATCACAACATGCACGATGAGTTTGAAAAACTCGGGATCATTTTTGAAGATATGGATTCAGCTTTAAAAGATTATCCTGACTTGGTCAAACAATACTTCGGGACGTTGGTACATCCGACTGACAACAAGTTTGCGGCGTTAAATTCCGCCGTGTGGTCAGGCGGCTCGTTTATTTACGTTCCTGAAGGCGTCCAAACGGATGTGCCGATCCAGTCATATTTCCGCATCAACGCCGAAAACTCTGGCCAATTTGAACGCACCTTGATCATTGTGGCGCCAGGCGCCCATGTCAATTACGTGGAAGGCTGTACTGCGCCGTCTTACTCCAGCGATTCGCTACATGCGGCGGTGGTGGAAGTATTCGTCCAAGATGATGCTTATTGTCGCTACACCACCATTCAAAACTGGTCAAAAAACGTTTTCTCGCTGGAAACCAAGCGGGCTCAAGCGTTAAAGAATGCCACAATGGAATGGGTCGATGGGAACTTAGGCTCAAAAACGACCATGAAGTACCCAAGCGTTTACTTAGATGGTGAAGGCGCGCGCGGCACGATGCTATCTGTCGCCGTAGCCGGCGAAGGCGTTGACCAAGATAATGGCGCGCGGATGATCCACAATGCGCCAAATACTAGCTCCAACATCATTTCCAAGTCGATCGCCAGAAATGGCGGACGGGTGGATTATCGCGGCACGGTGCGCTTTACCAAAAAAGCGGCCAATGCCTTTTGTCATGTGGAATGCGATACGATCTTAATGGATGAAAAATCCAAATCCGACACCATTCCGTATAACGAGATCCACAACGCGACGGCAGCGATGGAACATGAAGCCAAAGTCTCCAAAGTCTCAGAAGAGCAGCTGTACTACTTAATGAGCCGTGGCATTTCAGAAGCCAAAGCCACTGAAATGATCATCATGGGCTTTGTTGAACCGTTCACCAAAGAACTGCCGATGGAATATGCGGTGGAATTAAACCGGCTGATCGGCATGGAAATGGATGGCGGCATCGGGTAATCTAAAAACGGCGCAGATCGCGCCGTTTTTTTGATGCCATGATTTAAAAAAATAATCGCAAAAAATGTTCTCACCGCGACACTGTCTAGCCAAATGACGTGACAGCGGCGACTTAAAAGGCGTTAAAATAGGTCCTTGAAGCTGGCTGTGTTAAAATTGAATGTATAAGGAGGTGACACGATGGCTGACGATCTCAATGAATTTATCAAAGCCAAGGCGTTAGGGATCCCGACAATCAAACCAGATGAAAAGCGGGCGTTTTTAGGCAACTTTCGCGAACGCGTGGCCATGGCCGTCACCGTGCGGCAGTTACATGACGAGCGCATTTTCAATTTGTTGGATTCGGTGCTTGAACGCTACCCTGGCTATCGCATCTACTTGAATGGCCGCATGCCTCAAAGCGTGATCACCCCTTATATGCAACAAGCCTTGGCGCATGATTACGCGTTTACCATCATGGCGCAATCGGGCATGCGCGTTGAAAAGCCGATCACTGCCGACGATTTTGGGTGGGTATTAGCGCACCCAACGGAAAAAATCACCCGACCGATTTTATTATAGGAGCACTCATGGACGAAGTAGCAAACACGTATCACGCATTACAACCACTATATGAACAACTGTTGGCAGGCAAGAAATTTGTCAGTTTGCCCGCCAGCATCCAAAAGATCATGGCCAACATCACCCCAGCTGCCGCCACGCCGGTGATCGTGCCTAGTGACGGCATCGCGGCGCTGGCGAAGATCCAAGCGTTGAATACGCGCAACAAAGGGCAAAAAATGCCGACGTTAAGTGATGATGAGCTCAGTTTTTTGGTCGATCATTTAGGGAGTTTGGAACCGGCAGTGCGCGATAAAGGCGTGTTTTTCACGTTAGGCGATTGGCTGCAAGGCGGCGGTGCGACGCCACTTCAGATCCAGTGGTTGTTCAAGCGGCTACAAGCGCCAGATGTGTTGTTTGCCCATATTCTAGAACCGGATAACGATGCGGTGTTCTTACGCTCGTTTGCGGTGATGATCTTAAGTGCCGTGATCTATGCCGACCGCAACACCTATCATGTGTTATCTGCGCAAGACTACAGCGACTTGATGTTGCCAGTGGCCACTTATATCGCCTTAGAACAAGATGGCCGCGGTTATGTGGAAAACAAAGGCTGGGCCCATGCGTACACGCATATCGGCAATTTGTTAGATGAACTCAGTGATGTCAATTCTTTGACCCGTGCCCAAAAAGTGTTTTTGATGATGGTGGCGTTGACGGGTTGGCAGCGCATGGCGCATCCGCTGATCTACGGCGAAGACCAGCGCTTTGCGTTATATTTGACCAACTTAGCGTCAATGCATCAGTTTTACGCCCAGTCGTTGGTGATGACCTTGACGGCTTGGCAAAAACGCCTGCGCCATGTGCAGCCGCAAGAATCGCAAGCCTTTTGGAATCGCTGGTATAACCGCTCGCGATTGTTAGAAGCTTGCATCATGCGCGCAGATATGCCGCAAGTGGTGGTGGATTATTTGCAAAAGATCATCGACGCTTATTGAACTTTCGACTTTTTTGAATAATTTTTTAGGATTCTAAGTGACCTGTTGGAAAAGACTGTTGCGTTGCAAGTTAGACCCGTTCTAAACAGCGCTATCATCACGTTTGAAAATGAATGTTTTCTAACGGCGATGACAACCCTGTCATTGAAGCCTCATGTAAACCGTCATTAATTCACAAACAAAAGTCAGATAATAGGCGCTTTTCAGTGTGACGTGACAATAATACTGGTCAGCAACAATATTTTTCAGTATAATCACGGTAACACAGTGATATTTTCATGACTTATATGATTGTGAATGAGTAAAGTATGGGAGTGAACGTCATGCAAAAGACACAGCCGGCGCTACGCATCCTGGGGGAACGTGTGCGTCATTACCGCAAGTTGAAAGGTTTATCGCAAGCAGAGTTGGCCAAAGGCATTTGCACGCAAGCGACGATCTCGTTGATCGAAAAACGCAACAAAGTGCCTAGCATGAACATTTTAGTGCGCTTAGTCGAGCGCTTAGGGGTGACAATGGCGGATATCGTGGTGGAAAACCGCGATAAAACGCAACAGATCTTATCTGCAGTGGAAAAGCTGGTGCGACACAGCGAATTTACCACCGCCAAAGAGACTTTGGCAAAGTTAAATGTGGATAAGTTGAAAAATAGCGACGATAAAAAGCGCTATTACTACTTCCGTGGCATGATCGAGTTATTTGCTGAAAAAGCCCCAGACGAAGCGATCTACTACTTCGGCCGGGTGCTCAACCCATTGGTGACACGCGAACGCGATTTGTTGGCGATCATGGCCACCTTAGGTCTGGGCTTGGCTTATGCGGAAAAAGGCGCCCAAGAACGCGCGCGGGTGTATATCGATCAAGCGCTGGGTTTATTGAAAGGGATGCCGCTGAAAGAAGCCAAATATCTAGATGTGGAATTGACCATTTATTGGCATACCGCGCGCATTTACTTTGAATTAGGCGAATATCAACAAGTGCTCAAACATGTGGGGGCTGGCATTGAAGTGGCAGTTAGTCATGACTCACTGTTTTTGCTGGATGAGTTGTATGCGTTGCGCGCCCAAGCTATGGAGAAGCTTGGCGATCAAGAAGCGGATGCCACTTATGCCATTGCCAAAGCGCTGGCTCGGGTGAACCAGTCGCGTAACTTGGAAACTTTTTTGAATACCGCCACGGCTTAGTCAAGAAAAATTCCTTGACAAAAACTTGAGATTCGGTATGATAAATAAGTTAGTTTAAATCTAAAAGCGAGGTGAAGAACATGCGTGATAACATTTTACTTGCATGCGCTGAAACCGGCGAACGGATCTACCTGACTTCCAAAAATAAGCGTAACACGCCAGACCGTCTTTCTTTGAAGAAGTATTCTCCAAAGTTGCGCAAACGCGTTACCTTTACTGAAGTTAAGAAGTAATTCTTTCGTCGTCTACGGCCGTGACGACCAACCGCTACTTGGGCAATTTGCTCAAGTAGCGGTTTTTTCTTATTTCGCGCTGAAATTGTGCCTGGCGCTTGAATGCTTTACACTGAAATTAAGGAGGTGGCGACATGCATTTAGTCGGCAAACGCATCGTGATCCGCGATTTTTCATTGGCAGATGCGCCAGCTTATTTGAAAGTTGCGTCAGATCCGCAAGTTTGCGCACCAGCGGGGATGACGCCTTTGGCAAGCCTTGATGACGCCAAAGCCGCCATCAACCGCATGCGCGCGCAACACACAGATTTTGCCATTAGCTTAAATGATCAAGTCATTGGCAATATCGGGGCTTATCAGCCCGCCCAAGATCCTGAAGATCCTGAGTTTTTGACCCGCGAATTAGGCTATGCGCTGGCGCCGGCATATTGGGGGCAAGGCTTAATGGCAGAGGCGCTGGAATTAATGTGTGATTTTTTGTGGTTGGCTGGCGTCACTGAAATTTGGGCGGCAGTGTATCCTGACAACCAGCGCTCGATCAATTTGCTGCAGGCGCATCGCTTTATTTATCAGTATCAAGTGCCGATCCCAGCTGGGCTGCAGCAAGGCGGACAACAGGTTGAAGCTTATTTTCGGCGCTTGCCGATTGCATGAAAAGTCACTTTTTTATCGTTTCCTGAACGCAAAATTATTTTTTCATTTCAATTTGAAAAGAACGGTCGTGGGATGCAATAGATAATGCTATAATGAAATCAACATTTCAGGTGGAGGTTTCAGTATGAGTTCCCAAACAGAGTATGATCAGGTCTATGCCAAACGTATGGCCGCAATTGAACGCGATCACCAACTTACCATTTTATCCAGCATGAATCAGCCCCAGTCAGACTCGCAATCGAAGGCGACCCAATACATCGTTTATACCGACTACAAGCCTGACAAACCGGCCAAAAGTTTCACCATTTCGGTGTATACACCGTTTGAAAACGTCGACAAATATGGGCATTCAAAAGCTGAGTTCCAATCTCAATTGTTGTTTGATACCGACCGTTGGCAAAACAAAATGCATATCACCGTGTTGGAGACTTTAGGCAGTGAAAGCCGCTTAGCGTTTTATGATTTCCAAAACATGGGCTTGGCCCAATTGGCTTTGAAGGCGTTCATGAACTTAGCCCGCAAAGCTGAAGTCGGCAAAATCGACGGCAATATCAGTTCATTTGACAAAGATAATTATGCCAAACTCAAACATATCTTTGAAAAGTACGACTTTGATTTCCAAATGACCGATCCCAAACAAGGCATCGGTAAGATCAGCAAGACCCTTAAAGATTAATGCAAACGCCAAGGCCAAGTGCCTTGGCGTTTTTTTTGCAAAAAAGTTGTGCGCCAGAAATTTTGCAGTTATGATAGCGATGAATGCAAACGCTTCAGTCGTTGATAAACCACGATATGAATACAGATAATTTATGAAAATGAAACAGTGAAAGCCATATTGTGCAACGTTTCATTTGAATCTTCTAGTTGCATTAATACACATCCGTGGTAATGTATATGACAGATAAACCGACAGGAGGCACAACATGTCAGAAGAAAAGCGCTACGGCGCAGATTTGATCGTCGATAGCTTAGCAAATCACGGGGTCGATTACGTTTTCGGGATCCCTGGGGCCAAAATCGACCGCTTATTTGAAAAGCTGGAACATCCCACCAACCCAAAAGCTCCGAAATTGATCGTGGCGCGCTATGAACAAAATGCGGCCTTCATGGCTAGCGGCATCGGCCGGATCACTGGCAAACCTGGCGTGGTGTTGACCACTTCTGGCCCTGGGGCGTCTAACTTAGCCACTGGCTTGGTCACCGCCAATGCGGAAGGCGACCCAGTGTTGGCGATTTCCGGGCAAGTCAAGCGTGCCGATCTGTTGCGCTCAGCCCATCAAAGCATGAAAAATGCCGACTTATTTGCACCGATCACCAAATATTCGGCCGAAGTCCAAGATCCTGATAACGTGTCTGAAATCATTGCCAATGCCTATCAAGCCGCCGAATCTGGCAAACAAGGGGCTAGCTTTGTGTCCGTACCGCAAGATGTCACCGATGCGCCAGTCACTTCTGAAGCCATCCGTGCGATGAACGCGCCAAAGCTTGGCCCTGCCAGTCCTGCTGATATGACTTATTTGGCGCGCCAGATCAAAGATGCGCAATTGCCGGTGTTGTTATTAGGCATGCGCGCTTCTAGTGCGGCGGTCACCAAAGCCATCCGTGAATTGTTATCTGTCAGCGAATTGCCAGTCGTGGAAACGTTCCAAGGCGCAGGGATCATTTCGGCTGATCTTGAAGACAACTTCTTTGGTCGTGTGGGCTTGTTCCGCAACCAACCAGGCGATCAGTTGTTGCAACGCTCTGACTTGGTGATCACAATCGGGTATGACCCTGTCGAATATGAACCGCGTAACTGGAACGCTGATGGCAAAGCGCGCATCGTGGTGATCGATCAAGCGCCAGCTGAAATCGACCACAACTTCCAGCCAGAAACCGAACTGATCGGCGATATTGCCCAAACCTTGGAGATCTTGACGCCATTGGTGCGTGGCTATCAAGTCGCGCCTAGTGCCAAGCGGTACTTACAAGCCCAACAAGCGAAGCTACAGGAACGCGACGTGCCACCAGCATTAGCGGATCAGCAATATTCCCATCCGTTAAGTATCGTCGCCGAACTGCAAAAACGCGTCACCGAGCATATGACGGTGGCGGTGGATGTGGGGAGTTTTTACATTTGGATGGCGCGGCATTTCCGCAGCTACCAACCCCGCCGCTTGCTGTTTTCTAACGGCATGCAAACGTTAGGGGTGGCGTTGCCTTGGGCGATCGCCGCGACGTTGGTGCGCCCGAATGAAAAGGCGATCTCCATTTCTGGGGATGGCGGCTTCTTATTCTCCAGCCAAGAGCTGGAAACAGCCGTGCGCTTGCACGCCAACTTGGTCCACATTATTTGGAACGATGGCCATTACGATATGGTGAAATTCCAAGAAGAAATGAAATATGGCCGCTCTGCCGGCGTTGACTTTGGCCCAGTGGATTTCGTTAAGTATGCGCAAAGTTTTGGCGCCACTGGTTTACGCGTTGAAAAGCCAGAACAACTTGGTGACATTTTGGATCAAGCGTTTGCCGCTGACGGCCCAGTGGTGGTCGATATTCCAGTGGACTATTCGGATAATTTAAAGCTGTCTGCAGACATGTTGGAAGATCAATTCTGATCGCCAGCAAAAAGGATGACGATGAAACTTTATCAACATGGCACGTTAGCCAATTTAGTTCCAGGTTTGTTTGGCGGGACCTTGTCGCTTCACGACTTGTTGCAACACGGAGATACCGGCATCGGGACCTTGGCTGGCTTAGATGGTGAATTGATCATTTTACACGGCACAGTGTATCAAGTGGCCGCCACTGGCAAAGTGCGCCAAGTCGCTGAAAGCGAAACGGTGCCTTTTGCCAATGTCCATCACGCTGATTTCACGCCAGCAGGTCGTTTGCATGAGGTGGGGGATGCGCAGTTGCGCGACACGTTGGCCCAAAAATTGGTGTCGTTGAATGTGTTTTCTGCCGTCAAGCTGACAGGGACCTTTGCGCAAGTTACCACGCGGGCAGTGGCTGGGCAAAAGCGGCCTTACCCGACGCTTAAAGCCACCGCGCAAGCACAAAGTGTGTTCACCAAAGCCAATGTCACCGGCACGATCATCGGCTATTATTCGCCGAAGTTATTTGCCGGGGCTGCAGCGCCTGGGTTTCACTTGCACTTTTTAAGCGATGATCATGAATTTGGCGGGCATTTGTTGCATGCAGATGTTGCCCAAGCTGACTTGGCGCTACAAGCGTTTGACAGCTTGGATCTGCATTTGCCGCTGAATGACCTTGAATTTCAACAATTAGACCTTGATAGTGATCAAATCGTTGCGGATATCGAACTTGCTGAGAAGTAAGTGAGAGTGCCGTGAGAGCCGCTGGCATCTGCTGGCGGCTTTTTGCTATACTGTAATTTGAAAAAAATTGAATCCAATCTTTAGAGGTCGCGTCAATGATCAGTCAGCTGCTTTGGTGGGTGTTGCCACAATGAAAGTTGCTTAAAGGCATTGACGCCGAAAGGGAAGCCGCCACACCGGTCGAACTTGGGACAAGTCGGGAATACCGCTTGGACTGTCGCTTGGCGATGTGCTAATGAACCCGATTTTGGCGCGCGCTTGGCGGCGCTTTTTCTTTGGTCAAATAAGGGAGTTTCGTTTTGGCAGATAAATCTGAACATAATCAAGTGGCCCGCTCACTGAAAACGCGGCACTTGTCGATGATCGCTTTAGGGGGATCGATCGGCACTGGCTTGTTTGTGGCCAGCGGTGGCGCTATTGCCAATGCTGGTCCAGGCGGCGCGATTTTGGCATATTTAGGCATCGGGGTGATGGTGTTTTTCCTGATGACCAGCTTAGGGGAAATGGCCACCTACATTCCAGTGTCTGGCAGTTTTTCTGAATATGCTAGCCGCTTTGTCGATCCCGCAGTCGGTTTTGCGTTAGGCTGGAATTATTGGTTCAACTGGGCGATCACCGTTGCCGTAGACATTGCCACCACGGCGATCGTGATGCACTTTTGGGTACCGGCGATCCCTGGGTGGATGATCAGTTTGGCATTTTTGCTGCTGATTTTTGTGATCAATATTATTTCCGTCAAAAGTTTTGGCGAAACCGAATATTGGCTGTCGTTGATCAAAGTGATCACCGTGATCGTGTTTTTGATCGTTGGGGTAATGACGATTTTTGGCATTTTAGGTGGACAACACATCGGCTTTGCCAATTACCATTATCACGACGCGCCATTTGTTGGCGGGTGGCCGGCGACGTTATCGGTGTTTGTGGTGGCTGGATTCTCGTTTCAAGGCACGGAGTTGATCGGGATCACGGCTGGGGAATCGGAAACCCCTGAGATCAGTATCCCCAAAGCCATCAAGCAAGTGTTTTGGCGGATCTTGCTGTTTTATATTCTCGCCATTGCCGTGATCGCCGCGATCATTCCATACACCAGCCCGAACTTGCTTGGGGCTTCAGCGTCTGATGTGGCGATTTCGCCATTTACCTTGGTGTTTAAGCGTATCGGCTTGGCCGGCGCAGCCAGTGTGATGAACGCGGTGATCTTAACGTCAGTGTTGTCGTCGGCTAATTCAGGGATGTACGCGTCGACGCGCATGCTTTGGGCGATGGGCAACTCTGGATTTGCCCCAAAGATCTTTGGGAAAACCAATAACCGCGGCGTGCCGCTACCGGCGTTGTTAGCGACCACGGCAGTGGGCGCGTTGACCTTTTTGTCCAGTATTTTAGGGCCGAATGTGTACCAGTTGTTAGTGGCGGCTAGTGGCTTGACTGGCTTTTTAGCCTGGCTAGGGATCGCGGTGTCGCATTACCGCTTCCGGCGGGCGTTTGTGGCACAAGGGCACAAATTGTCTGAATTGGTTTATCATGCCAAGTGGTTCCCGATCGGGCCGATTTTAGCGATCGTGATGAGTTTGATCGTGATCTTAGGGCAAGATATCAGCTCGGTGACCCATTTCGCTTGGGACCGCTTGTTGATCTCTTATATGTCCATCCCCTTATTTATCGTGTTGACGGTATGGTACAAGCTCAAACACAAAACGCATTTGTTATCACTTGATGAAATCGACTTAACGCCGCATCGCGATCATCGCAAAGAAGCACCCAAACCATAACCTCAGTCCATCGGCAAGTGCCGGTGGGCTTTTTGTCAGGCTGATGTATTCGCCAAGAGTTAGCTTGCCATCAGCAAAGATTGACAACGCTTTCTTGACTCGCTACAATTGAGTAGCAAGAAGTGGAGGCGACAGTATGCGTATGACCCCAGAGGTTAAGGTGTTTTTATACATGGTATCGATGGCTGATGCCCAGCAAACGCTGCAAGATCCGCGCTGGCTGGAACGTTATCATCTCGATCCGCACAGAACCTTCGCCAAGTTACAAAGCCATGGCTATTTACAAGCTGTGGCCACTGGCAATGAGTTGACCGCCAAGGCGCGCAAAGTCTTGGCTGATATTGACGATTGGTTATGGATCCATGAATATTATCTGCCTGGGGTGATCGATTTCCCGCTGGCCAAACGCATGGCCTATCGCACTGACCTGCAAGGGTACCCGTTGGTGCAAGCGTTGTTGGAGCAAGCGGAAACTGACGCAGCAGGCGACCCTGATTATCTGGCGTTGTTGTTGCGCCATCAGCTGAAGTTAGAATTTAGCACCCATCACGATCACGCCGCGATCAAAACCTTGATGCAATTGATGTATTCAGAACTCGACGTGCAAAACGACGTTGATCTGAAAGCCTTTAACTACCATAATTCTTGGTTGAAAGTCACCAATTTTGAAAAGCAACTGCTCAAACAGCTGTTGGGCCGCTTAGGTCAAACGGTTGACGATTTTGAAATGGCTTTTTCCCAGTGGTTGCAAACCATGCCTAGTCACGGCCGCTTTTTCACCAATTTTGAAGTGATGACCATTGTAATGTATGAATTAGGCAATGACGATCGGCGGTTGGACGATTTGTATCATACCGCCGCCATGCGGCATTTGGCCCAAAATGCGTGTCAACAAAATACCCAGCCACATTCGGCCACAGGTTGACTGAAACTTGGCTGTGCCATTTGTCCAAAACGCAAAAGCGCCCATGCACCGCGATTCTAAAAAAACGGAATCGCAGCGCATGGGCGCTTTTGCGTTTGGCTAAACTGTGGTTAGGCATCAGGTGCCAAGCTAGGGGATAACGCCACCAAGCGGCTGTTGTGCAAGGCGGCTAGTTTTTCATATAAGTGATGATAATCGCTCCCATTGGCATCCAAGTCCCAAATCAGCGACGCTTCTGGATAGTTGGTGGTGAAGGCTTTGGTTTTCGGGGCGATCAACATGCTGGATTCGGTGATCAAAAAGTCGCATTGGTTCAAGGCATCGGCATCTTTTAAGCGATCGACAAACCCGATATTGTCCAAAAAAGCATGTAACCGTCGATGCAAAATATCATTTGGCTCCAATACCACTGCGACTTTCAAGCGGACCGTGGGATCATACGCATTGATCGCAGGCCCTAACACATACATCACAAAGCGGCAAAAGGCATGCGCTGACGCGTGTAACGCGGCATATTCTGGCGTTTGCGGCAAGTTGGTCACAAAGGTGTACACCCGCATGCTCAACTGATTCAATCTGACGCTGGTTTTTTTCGGCGCGTCAAAATCACTGGCTTTGCAGTAATCACACCCTAAACTCAAAAAACACGCCAACACGCGCAATAAATTCAGTTGTAACCCCAGATCGGTGTGTAACGCGACATAGCCTGGATCAGTAGGGTTGAGCAAGTCGTGTTGCATCATCATCAACACTTTGGCGGCAGTTGGCGTGGCGGTAGTCAAGCGTTGTTTGCGCTTGGTCCAAGCACTCAAGCCGATATGGCCAAACCGCAGTGCAGCGGCTTGGTGAAAGGCGATAAATTGATTTTCATAAACCAACTGCTCAGCGGTTAAGTGGGGAAACTGGCTGGCTGTGAAGTAGGCATTGGCATCAGGCAACAAGTTAGCGATTTGATGGTCTAGCGCGGCGCCATGCGCCATGCGAATGCGGCTGACGGCAAGTAAGTACAAGTCCATGTGTTGGGCTAACACATTGGTATGTAAACGCGGGAATTGTTGATATTGATGCAGCAGATCTGCTTGGGAGATCGCCACAAACGGCCAAGTGGCACCTTGGGTGGCTTGCCAATAACATTGTTGCAACAACAAGCGCAAGCACGCTTCAGGCCCGACAAAAGTCAGCGTCGGATACACCAGCTTTAAATGATACCGCGCTAAAAATGCCCGCAAGTTGGCGGTTTTGCGCATCAGAGTCGATCGTGACACAAAATGTTCATCACAAAAACGATCCAAACTGGGCTGATGGCCTTGCACCACCTCATCAAAAAACTGCCAAGCCAAGGCGTCTTGAAACTGTTGGGTGATATATAAGTCTAATGAAACGCTGTGCGGCGCCGCTTGGATCAAGCGCTCACGCATGTCTGCAGGCGTTTGCTGGTATAGATCAGCGAGATCTGCATTAAGTTCTTGAAATAAATTATAGGCGCGCTGATAAGTGAAGCCCAACTGCTCTGCCAAGTCGGCGATCGTGATCCCAGCATGAACGCGGCGGCATAAAGCGGCTAATAAAGCGATTTTTTGCTGGGCGGTTTTTTCGAGAAATACCGCTTCAAACTGCATGGTGTCACCCCTTTGATCCATTTTCCAAAGTCATTATATCAAATTGTCAAAAAAATACTACTGGTTAGTTGTGGTTTCGCGGCAAGGCGATTCAACCCTGTCGAGCCACTGTAGATGTAATTGGTTTCCTAAATTTTGAACCCGCGTCAAAAAATTGCATTTGTGTAATCGATAATCATACAAAATGTGCATCTCGATGGGTTAAGCCAACAGATCGTCTGAACAAAATTCAGCCATGTATCCGCATTCTTCAAAGCGAATCATGACCGCTTATCAGCCGAGCGGTTTGCCAAATGACTACGCCCAGTTGC
The DNA here is from genome assembly GCF_045862175.1 of Lacticaseibacillus salsurae. NCBI lineage: Bacteria > Bacillati > Bacillota > Bacilli > Lactobacillales > Lactobacillaceae > Lacticaseibacillus > Lacticaseibacillus salsurae. The sequence continues at coordinate 18,360 of NZ_BAAFZI010000040.1, forward strand.
ATTTCTGCAAAAATTCGGCGGAAAAGTTGAAAGTGAGCGGTGAGGCAGATCAGGGATGATTTCCGAAAATAGCCGCGGTTTTGATGGGGTTTTGGCGGCGGCGTCATTTTTCATAAAAGTTAATTTGAAAAATGGTATTGAATGCGGGTATAATTATTTTAGAATAATTGTCAACTTTATCACTGGAGGAATTCTATATGCGAGGTCGGGAAGATATATTCCTGTCAATGTCTGAAACTGAAAAAATGAGCCTATTTCGGCGCATCGTCAACGCACGAGTCGCCCAAACGCCAGTTGAAGACCGCTTAGCGCTGGAACGAGACAACAAGCCGCTGGTCAAAGACGTGAATCTTAAACAGATCGCGTCATTGACTGGCCGCAACTACGGCAGTGTTTACAACACCTATAATGGTTTAGTCGAAGCCTTAGAGATCATGACGCACCACAAAGATGCGCCCACCAAAAAACTGTTTAATGAACCTTCTTCTAAAGTGCGGTTGTTTTTTGTCCAACAAGGCCAGCCTTACAAGTTCTTAGAAGCGCTGTTGTATCATCGCTATGAGAATTTTGAAGACTTTTTGGAACATGAAGACACCTCAAAAGCCACCATGCTGCGGCATTTAAAGCCGGTACGTGATTTTGCCCGCAAGTTTGGCGTGCGTTTTTCTTATGAAACGTTGAGCTTGCAAGGTGATGAAAAACGCATCCGGGTATTTTTGACCATTATCTTTTGGATGGCCACTGATGGCGCCGGCTGGCCATTTGAAGAAGCTGATCGCGAGCAAAAAGGCCGCGAGATCGATGCCATCATCAATATGTTTGATATGGGCCAGCCCAACTTGGTTACGCGTGAAATCGCGATGTATTATGGGGCAGTGGCGCAACAACGTGCCAAAGAAGGCCACAGTTTGTCACTGCAAGGCAACCGCTTTGCGTTGAAGTACCCAGTGCCGAATGTGTTTGAAGAATTAAGCGAACAACTTGACCCAGCACCACAATTTGGCCCGATGTCCATTGGCGAACAAATGGGCGAATCCGCGGCGTTGTTCTTCTTGTTCAACTTCTTGCCATTTTATGTGACCACTGGGACTGACATGTCGTCGACAGTGGTGAAGCGCTTTGAACGCTACAACCCAGAGATCTACACGCTAGTCACCGAGTTTTTGACCAAGTTGCCCGTCAGCTTTATCGCCGATGGCTTGTTGCCAAAAGCGACGATGAACATGTTGTTGGCGAATTTGTTGGCAGTGACCGTGTCGATTTTGGAATTTGGCGAAGATCTGACTGAAACCATTGCTTATGAAGTCAATGGCAAGTTGCATCAAATGCCAGAAAACCCGACCTTGCGCAAGAAAACTCGGCAAACTTTGGAACACATCGTCTTTAGCCATGAGCTGGATGATTTTTCTGATCATTTGGATGTGTTGACGGATAGCTTTTACCGCAATGTGTTGCAACTGGTGGTGCAATTCGTCCCACCAGTCAAAGTCAAAGTGGCGGTGGTGATCGAACAAACCTTGCTGGGCTACATCGATTTGTTGGCCTTTTTAATGAGCCAACCTTGGGTCGAATTATCGTCACCGAATGAAGAAAGCCTTGATCAAGCCGACTTGGTGATCATGTCGTCAACTGTGCCAGATGTGCAACAAAAGAAAGGTGACGCGTTGACCTTTAAATGGGCTTCCACGTCATCTAATGACTGGTATGGCGAATTGTATTCGACTTTGCGGCAGATCTGGGATGACAAATTGAGTGTGAGTGGCGATGGCGACTACTAAGCCAGAACATTTGTGTGTGGCGGCGGTGCCGATTTTCAAGCCGCTTCCACATGCGCAGTTAGAACAAATCGAAGCGTTGGTGCATCATACCCATTTTGCGGCCAACAGCACCTTATATTTGGAAAATAGCCCAGCCAATGCGTTGTATATTTTGCATGCTGGTGCGGTGAAAATCGTGCGCTCTAGTGCCGATGGCCGCCAGCAATTGTTGCGGGTGTTGCATCCGGGAGATTTTGACGGCGACCAAGGCTTGTTGATGGATCAACAACATCAAGCCCAAGCTGTGGCCATGGCGCCAGTGACCGCTTGTGTCTTATATAAAAAAGACTTTCAAACCTTGTTGGCCCAATATCCGGCCATTGCCAGTCAAGTGATCGCGGCTTTGGCGCAGCGCATCGCTGCGTTAGAGACGCAAACGACTTTGGTGACCACGGCTGATGTTGCCACCCGCTTGGCGCATTATCTTGGCGAATTAGCCGAAGAGTTAGGGCCAACGTTTACCTTGCCGATGAAGAAGAAGGAATTGGCTGAGTTTTTAGGCACCACGCCAGAAACGTTAAGTCGCAAATTGCGGGAATTGGAAGCGGCCAAGGTGATCAAACAAGGCCCTGGGCGCAAAGTGACGGTACTGGATGCCGAGGCGTTTGAAGACTAGTTGTCAAAGCAGGCAAGATGCGTTATTCTAAATGCAACAAACACAATAACAGCGCCTATTTTGGGGAGTCAGAGACGAAGCGGTCGGTGCGAGCTTCGAATCCCCATATTCCAGCGCAAGAGTGGGCATTAATCATGCACGGTCGGATCCGTTACCCCAGCAGAGTGTAGCCAATTGGCTGAACTTTGGGTGGTACCGCGGAAAAAAGAGCCTTTCGTCCCAAACGGATGGGGGCTCTTTTTGTGTTTTTATAGGAGGATAAGATGTTAGATATCAAGTTATTGCGTCAAAAGCCAGACTGGGCCAAGGCAAAATTAGCCGCTCGTGGTGTGAAGCCTGAAAAAATCGACGAAGTATTGGCCTTAGATGAACAACGTCGCGCGATCATTCAAGAAACTGAAGGCTTAAAAGCTCGCCGCAACACCGTTTCTGATGAAATCGCCAAAGCTAAGCGCGCCAAAGCTGATGCCAGCGAACAAATCAAAGCCATGCGTGAAGTCGGCCAACAAGTCGGCAAACTCGATGGCCAACTCAAACAAGTCGCCGAACAGATCAAGCAGATCTTAGAACGCCTCCCAAACTTCCCAGCTGATGATGTGCCCATGTCGCTAAACGAAGACGACGCTCGTGAAGAATATAAGTGGGGGACGATCCCAACCTTTGATTTCAAGCCTAAAGCCCACTTTGAAATCGGCGAAGACTTAGGCATTTTGGACTTTGAACGGGCGGCCAAAGTTTCTGGTGCGCGCTTTGTTTACTATATCGGTGCTGGGGCGCGTTTGGAGCGAGCAGTGTACAACTTCTTTTTAGACGAACACTATAAAGAAGGTTATACCGAAATGATCACGCCTTATTTGGTCAATGATGATTCGATGTACGGCACTGGCCAATTCCCTAAGTTCACTGAAGATGTGTACAGCATCACCAATGACGATCAAAACATGACCTTGATCCCAACGGCAGAAGTGCCGTTGGTCAACTTCCATCGCGACGAGATCGTTGACGCGAATAAATTGCCTGAATCATTCACCGCTTTGTCGCCAGCTTTTCGTTCTGAAGCCGGTTCTGCCGGCCGCGATACCCGTGGGTTGATCCGCATGCATCAATTCAACAAAGTCGAAATGGTCAAGTTCTGTAAGCCAGAAGACTCTTGGCATGAATTGAGCAACCTGATCCATGACGCTGAAGACTTGCTGCAAAAGCTGGGCTTGCCTTATCACGTGATCACTTTGGCGTCTGGGGATGCTAGCTTCACCAGTGCCAAAACCAATGACTTGGAAGTATGGCTACCAGCGCAAGATCGTTACCGTGAAATTTCCAGTTGCTCCAATTGTACTGATTTTCAAGCGCGCCGTGCCAATATCAAATACCGTGATGAAAACGGCAAGCCGCAATTCGTGCACACGTTGAATGGTTCTGGCTTAGCAGTCGGCCGTGCAGTTGCCGCCATTTTGGAAAACTACCAAAACGCTGACGGCAGTGTCACGATCCCAGATGTCTTAGTGCCATACATGGGCGGCCAAACCGTTATCACCAAAGCTTAAAGTCCCATCCAAGACCAGCCAAGTGCTGGTCTTTTTTGTCGGGTGCGACAGTTTGCAAAACTTAATTGCAAAAAATCCTTGACGCTAATGACAGGGGTTGGTATGATATCAAAGTTGTCTTTTTGATAACACCGGCGTTTGCAAAAAGGTCAGCAAAAAAGTTGTTGACACTTTCTGAAAATGTTGGTATGATATAAAAGTTGTCGCAGGGGCGTTTGAAGCGCTTCACTGAAAAAGTTCTTGAAACTTTTTCTTGACAACGAGCTGATAGTTATGATAAACTTATGAAGTTGATTGCAACTATCAACAAGGTAGTCCTTTGAAAACTGAACAAAGTTTCGTAAATGTGATAGGGCTTTTCTTAATTGAAAAGAATTAAACATGAGCGAAGTCAATTCGCTAGTAAATCTCGGATCTAAAGCTTCGGCTTTAGTGAA
>NZ_BAAFZI010000041.1:0-22663 GCF_045862175.1 Lacticaseibacillus salsurae
CTCAACTTTTGCACGGAACACTGCACGAGCCTTGATCACCGGTATTGCCTATAACCTGGTTCAGCTCTTTAAACAGCTCTTTGTCTCGGAAGACCGTCGTTCAACCATCTCCTCGCTACGGTTCAGTCTCTTTCACATCGCCGGTAGGATTACTTGGCACGCCCGTCGTGTGGTGATTCATCTTGCTTCTAACTATGTTTACAAGAACTGGTTTAGTCGGCTCATGGACGAAGTCCATCAGTTGGCGACCTGAACTGAATAACTGAATAGGTCGTGCGTCGAGCCGAAAACTGGGTCGGTCTGTTCGTGGTGCATCGATCACCAACTTCTCCGCTCAGTCAGTATTCGCAACGCTCCAAACGTTGCTTTCAGACCGGCCAGATGCGATTTCATGTCCCAAATACCGAGGTGAATAATCCAGGCTGAATATTGCTGTGTCGCTTTTGTTTCTGACAAGCTTGCCAAAGAACATCCTGAAGTGGCTCGCAAGTATACCTTAGCGATGCAAGAAGCCACCCAATGGGTCAAAACGCACCAAGCCCAAACGGCTAAAATCGCCATTGCCAAGAAATATGTTGCTGGTAAAGCTTCTGTGAACATGGAAGCCATGGCCACCTATAACTGGAAAGCTTCTTACAATGGTGGCACCAAAGCCTTTGTCCAAGCCGGCAGCGACTTGCAAAAGCTCGGCATCGTCAACAAAGATACTGATCTCAACGCTTTAGCCAAGAATTCCTTCATCAAATTTGATGGCATGAACTAACGAAAAAAATGCACTGCCGAGAAATTTCGACAGTGCATTTTTGATACTAGGCAACAAGCGCTTTGGTTTCGATCTTGACGCGGTTCAACAACACGGAGCTGGTGACCACAGACAAACTGGATAACGCCATGGCTAAACCGGCAAACTCAGGACTTAAAGTCAACCCAATGGCATAAAACAACCCCGCAGCCACGGGAATGCCTAACACGTTGTAAACAAACGCCCAAAATAGGTTCAACTTGATGCGATCAAACGTCTTTTTGCTTAAAGCTAACGCCCGATCGACATCCATCAAATCGTTTTTGACTAAGACGATCCCGCCAGCTTCAATGGCGATATCCGTGCCTGACCCCATGGCGATGCCGACATCAGCGACTGTCAACGCCGGTGCATCATTGATCCCATCGCCGACAAATGCCACCGCGCCATGTTGCTGCAAGGCTTTGACTTGATCGGCTTTATCCCCTGGTAAGACGTCAGCGATGACTTGCTCAATGCCAACTTGCTTAGCAATGGCTTGCGCCACCCGGACATTATCGCCGGTCAACATCACCGTTTTCAACCCCCGCGCACGCAAAGCGGCGATTGCCGCTTTGGAGCTGGGTTTCGGGGCATCTTGAATGGCGATCAAGCCGATCACTTGGTTGTTCAAACCGACATATACCACGGTTTTGGCTTGATCTTGCAGCACTGAAACTTGGGCCTTCAACGCCTTTGGCAACTCGCTATGGGCAGCTAGCTTATCATTGCCGACAAACGCCTGCTTGCCATCAAGCTTGGCGGTGACCCCTTGGCCTTCGATGGCTTGAAAGTCAGTCACTGGTGCAATGGCCAGTTGCTCTACTTGAGCTTGAGTCGTCACGGCTGCAGCTAGGGGATGTTCGGAAGTGGCTTCAAGCGCAGCGGCAGTGGTTAAGACCAATTTGCGATCCCCAATGACGTCGGTGACCATCGGCTTGCCGTTGGTGATGGTGCCAGTTTTATCAAATACCACGGTTTTGACGTCATTGACCGCTTCAAGCACCTCCCCATTTTTGATCAAAATGCCCATTTTCGCTGAGCGGCCAGTCCCAACCATTAACGCCGTTGGTGTGGCCAATCCCAAAGCACAAGGACAGGCGATGACCACCACAGATACCGCAAAAATCAAACTGTTGGCGACACTGGCGCCGATGAAAACATACCAGACCATAAAGGTCAAAATCGCAATGATCAACACCACTGGCACGAAAATATCAGACACTTTGTCAGTCAGCTTTTGGATCGGGGCGTGAGAGTTCTGCGCTTTTTTCACCATTTCCACGATCTGTGACAACATGGTATCGTCGCCAACTTTTTTGGCGGTATAAGTGACCGTACCAGTACCGTTAATGGTGGCGCCGATCACTGCATCGCCGACTTTTTTCTCGACAGGCATGCTTTCGCCAGTGACCATCGATTCATCAATGGTCGACTTACCATCAACAATCACCCCGTCAACGGCGATCTTCTCCCCAGGACGCACGCGCAGTTGATCGCCGACCACTACTTCTGATAGCGGCACGCGGACCCATTGCTCCTCGCGCAATACTTCAGCGTCTTTGGCTTGTAGATCCACTAACTTGGCCACGGCATCAGAGGCGTTGTTGCGCATGCGCTCTTCAAACACTTGACCCAGTAAGACGAAGGTGGTCACCACCGCCGCGGATTCAAAGAATACTTCCAAGCCGGCAAACATGGCGTAAATGCTATAGAAATACGCTGTGGCGGTGCCGATCGCCACTAAGGTATCCATATTGGCGTGATGTTTGGTGAAGCTGGCCCAAGCACTTTGCCAAAACGGGACGGCTGATACTAACATCACGATACTGGTCAAAATCAACATGGTCCATTGCCCGCCTGGCAACATCCAGCCAAATAGCGGATGCAAGATCATTTCAAGTACCATAGGCAAGCTGAAGATCAGCGATACCCAAAAACGCCGGGTAATTGTCATTTATTTGACCTCCACATGGCCTGAAAACATATCCATCCCACAGCTGTAAGTGAAACTGCCAGCTTTAGACGTGTCAATGGCAACCGTTTGCGGCTGATCGATGGGCAGTTCCATTTCAAAGTTGAGCGCTTTGGAATGCACCACGTCTAAACACCCTTGAGTATTCGTCCGGGTAAATGTCAGTGTGGTCGGCACGCCTTGTTTGACGGTGACTGTTTCTGGGTCATAACCGCCAGCAACCGTGATCTTGATATTTTGTTTTTCGCTCATGACTTGACTCCTATTCAATGACTAATTGGCCGTGAAACATATCCATCCCGCAAGCCCAAGTGTACGTACCAGGCTTTGAGGTATCGATGTTGATGGCTTGCGTTTCGCCTTTAGGTAGCGCTTGGTTGATCCCAAAATCAGAAAATACCACCCGATCCAAGCAGCTCGACGGATCTGTGCGAGTGAAGTTCAATACGGCTGGCACGCCAGCTTTCAATACCACACGCTCTGGGGAATACCCACCTTTAACTAACACGTCGACTGTTTGTTGTTGATCTGCCACTGTGGCTTCAGTTGTGGCCACAGCATGCTTGCCGAAAAACCACCACCCGATAAACCCGATCAACGCCACACCGGCGATCAATACGATCAATTGACTCATGCTTTCACTCCCTTTTCACAGGTACAATTTTCTGGTAAACAATTGCAAGCGACTTGCTTTGGTGCTGTTTGTGCTTTTTTGGCGAGGACCGCTTGCATGGCGGCAATGTCAGATCGACTCAACGGGCTGGATTGCAACAACTGGGTTAAGATCGTCCCTTTTTTCATGTCACATAAGCTATCAAACAGCGTGTTGGCCGATTGTTGCATCGCATGTTGTTCTGACACTTCGGGATGATACATGAATTGCCGCCCGACTTTGGTAGTGGTCAACGCTTGTTTTGCCACCAACCGCCGCAAAAGGGTTTTGACTGTGGATGCCGCCCAGTCGCGCTTGGCTTGCAGCGCGTCGATAATGGTATTGGTATCAGCTTGTGATTTGGTCCAGATCACCCGCATCACATCCCATTCTGCTGGGGACATTTCAATGGCTGCCATGACGTCGCCTCCTAAAATTTACATTTGTAACTTACATGTTGACTATATGCTTTAAATTTACATTTGTCAACGCTAATTAAAAATTCTCTTCGCGCCTAGCGCTGGCCACAAAAAAAGACTTGAACCGATGACGGTTCAAGCCTTTGCGCGTTAGTCGTCGCCTTCTTCAAGCTTCCGACGCAACGCATCCAATTCTTGTGTTTGCGAATCATTCCAAGGCACATTGCGGCGTTTTTCGCGGGTAATGAACGGATCTGCGGAGCTGGTGAACTCTTTGTGTGAGCGGCGCACATAACCTAAGAAATCACGGCTAGAAATGCGCAACGCACCACGTGAAAATACCGTCCATTGTTCCGCTTGATCGCTGGTGACCACCGTTAATTGCACCAGTGGCGAATTATTTTTGTCAGCTAATGCTTCAATGTAAGCATCGGCGGTTTGTTCTTCATCTGTCCACACGATCTGCATGTCCCATTGGTCATATTTTTGCCCGATACCAGGCACGTACATCGCGTCAAACACCACAATGATCTCGGCATTTTCATGCGCGCGATATTCCGCCAAAACTTGCAATAAGAGATCGCGGGCAGCGTCTAATTTGTCATCGGCTTTGAGCTTAGCCAACTGGGGCCAATTACCGATCACGTTATACGCATCCACGATCAAAATGTGCCGGCGCATCTTACAAACCTCGGTTGGTGAACGCTTGATACATCAAGATCCCTGCAGCAACAGAGGCGTTTAAGCTTTGCACATGGCCGACCATTGGGATGGTCAAAGTTTGATCCATCAACTTGGCCACACCAGGTGAAATGCCTTTGCCTTCGTTGCCGATCACCAAGGCAATGGCGCCATGGGCATCCCACTTGCGGAAATCTTGGCCATCCATGGCAGTGCCAAAGATCCAGACATTTTTTTCTTTTAAGGTTTTGATGGTGTTGGCTAAGTTGGTGACCCGCGCTACTGGCACGTGTTCGATGGCGCCAGTAGAGACTTTCGCCACGGTAGACGTTAACCCAACGGCGCGATGTTTGGGAATAATGATCCCGTCGACACCGATGGCATCAGCAGTTCGCATGATCGAGCCTAAGTTATGCGGGTCTTCCAAGTTATCCAAGATCAAGAAAAACGGATCATGGCCTTGCGCATGTTCAAACAAGTCGTCGATCGTCGCATAGTCATATGGACTCAACGTCAACAAAACGCCTTGGTGATTGCCGCCATCAGACATTAAGTCGAGTTTGGACTTTGGCACTTGGCTGACGATGATTTTTTTGGTTTGCGCGGTTTTGACGATCGCATGCACTTGATCAGACTTCATATCCGTTTGCACGAATAATTTGTTGATGTTGGTCGCTGAACCTTCTTTTAAGGCTTCTTCAACGGCATGGCGGCCGAAAATAAATTCATTATCGGCTGGCTCGTCTGGTGCGACTTCCGGCTTAGGCCGGCGATCATCGCGGCGAGCGCGAGCCAGGCGTTCATCACGCTCGGCTTTTTGCTTGGGATCGCGATGAAATTTACGCTTATTTGGTTGTTGTGATTTGGCCATGGCCAGTTCCTCCTGATTCGACATAATCAATGCACCACTGCGCCAATTCATCGATGCGTGCTTTTTGATCAGTGAGTTTCAAATACCCAAACAAGGCTTCAAAGCCAGTTGAGATCCGATACGTCACCACATCCGTATGCTTGGCATGAGTGTATGATTTTGAGTTACGTCCGCGTTTGTAATAGTCCCATTCTGTTTCAGTCAATAATGCTTGTTTTTCCATGCCATCGATGCAGGCGGCTTGGGCTTTGGCAGAAACGAAATTCGTCGCCTCGCGTTGCAGCTGATTTGGCCGCACGAATCCGCGCGCCAGCAAATGCTCGCGCACGTACACTTCGTACACCGCATCACCTAAATAAGCCAGCGCGATCCCGTTTAGTTGTAATGGACTCGTCATTTGCGGCGCCACCTCGTTCCTTGAGGCGTATCTTCTAAAATAATCCCTTGGCTAAGCAACTCGTCACGGATCTGGTCGCTGGTGGCAAAGTCTTTGTGAGCGCGTGCTGCATCACGAGCGGCGATTTTGGCATCCACGTCGGCGTCAAGCAAGCCTGCCGCGTCAAAATGCACCCCAAAAATTTGCAACCAAGTCGCTAACGTTTGTCGCAATAATGCCAAACTGTCAACTTTTGGTGCGTCAGTGGCGGCATATTCGTTCATTAATTTCGCCAAGTCGTACACCACTGCCAAGCCGTTTTGCACATTGAAGTCGTCATCCATTGCCGTCGTGAAGGCATCCGTTAAATCTGCGACTTGTTGGGTGATCTGCGTATCTTCGCCTGCTGAAGCTTTGACTTCACGAAAGGCCACGTTGGTATCAGCATTGTGCAATTTCTCTAAGTTCGTCGCGGCTTCTTGCAACCCTGCTTCAGAGTAGCGGATCGGCCGGCGATATTGGGTAGACGCCATTAAAAAGCGCAACACCATGGGATCGACAGTTTTGACAATGTCATGTACGGTGATGAAGTTGCCTAGTGATTTGGACATTTTGGCATCGTCTTCACCGATGGTCACAAACCCGTTATGCAACCAGTAGTTGGCAAACTTTTTGCCGGTTTTGGCTTCAGATTGAGCGATTTCATTGGTGTGATGCGGAAATTCCAGATCTTGACCACCGGCATGAATGTCAATGGTGTCGCCAAGCATATTCGTTGCCATCACTGAACATTCGATATGCCAGCCAGGCCGGCCGGCACCCCAAGGCGAGTCCCAAGAGATCTCGCCAGGCTTGGCGCCTTTCCACAAGGCAAAGTCGACGGGGTCTTCTTTGCGCGCGGTTTCTTCAGTAGCCGTGTGTTGGCTGGCGCCAAGTTCCAACTCATCGATGTTTTTATTGGCAAGTTGGCCGTAATTGGGAGATTTGCGCACCCGAAAATACACATCCCCATCAACCGCATAAGCAAAACCTTTGTCCATCAACACTTGAATAAAGTCGATGATCTCTGGGATCATTTCACTGGCCCGCGGATGGGCGGTGGCAGGTTCGATGCCAATGGCTTTGGTGTCTGCCATAAAAGCATCGATGAACTGTTGGGCCAAGTCCAACGGGGCAATCCCAGCCGCATGCGCGGCATTGATGATCTTATCGTCGACGTCAGTAAAGTTGGAAATGTACGTTACTTTGTAGCCGCGATATTCGAAATAACGCCGAATCGTGTCAAACGCGATCGCCGAGCGGGCATTGCCAATATGAATGTAGTTATAAACCGTCGGACCACACACATACATGTGGACCTCGCCTGGCACTAATGGTTTGAATTCCTCTTTGCGCCGCGTCAAAGTATTATACAGTTGCATCGCGTCGACTCCTTTCAAGACCTACTTACGTTCATCATACCTAATATTAAACCGGACATAAACCCCAAGACCAATTAGTTTCATGAAAGTTGCCCGAAGAAAAGCGTTCCAGCGGACTGGACGGGCAACGCCATGACGATCAGGCATCTTGCAAAACCGCCAAAAACTGCTTGCCGTATTTATCCAGTTTGTGTTCGCCGATGCCTTTGATCTTCAACATGCCTAAGCGATCTTGCGGCTTTTCAGCAGCGAGTTGCTTAAGCGTTTGATCAGAGAAAATGACATAAGGCGGCACGCCAGAGGCTTCTGCCAACTCACGGCGCAAGTTGCGCAGTTGCTGGAACAAGTCATCATCCACTGCCAGCGTCGCTTTGGCTTTGGCAGCCATTTTACGTTGGACTTTTTGTTGGCCTTTCAACACCGCCACGCCGCTAGCGGTTAAGCCTAAGGTTGGATACTGGCCGCCATTGGCCACCAGCAAGCCACTGGCCACCAAAAAGTCGATGAAGCCAGTGATCTCTTTTTGACTTTGAGCTGCCATTAAACCGTATGTGGACAGCTCAGTTAAATGCAAGTCGCGAATGCGCGCATTGTTGGCGCCACCTAACACTTGGGCGACGACACCTTTGCCAAAGCGTGAATGCAAACGCACGACACAAGAAAGCACTTTTTGGGCGTCAACAGTCACATCGACGAGTTCGCGTTCATCCAAACAATTCGAGCAGCGACCACACGGCGCCGATTTTTCCCCAAAATAGCGCAAAATGAACTGCTGCAAACAATCGCCAGTGTTGCCATATTGCTGCATGGTTTGCAACTTCATATATTGGTGTTGTTTATATGCTTCATCGCCTTCAGATTGGTCGATGAAAAAATGCCGGATCTGCAAATCTTGCGGCGCAAACAACAAGATTGCTTCACTAGGCAGTCCGTCACGCCCAGCGCGGCCGGCTTCTTGATAATAAGACTCCAGATCACCTGGCACTTGGTCATGGATCACAAAGCGCACGTTTGATTTGTCGATCCCCATCCCAAAAGCGTTTGTTGCAATCATGATCAGCTTACGATCATATAAGAAGTCCTCTTGATTTTGCGCCCGTTCTGTTTCAGACAAACCAGCATGATATTTGGTCACGGATAATTTCTTGTGACTCAAAAAATTGTACAGCCGCTCCACTTCTTTACGAGTGGAAGCATAAATAATGCCAGATTGGTCATGGTTGAGCTTCAAATATTCTGTGAGATACAGATCTTTATCTTGATCGCGCACCACGTTAAAGGCCAAGTTTTCGCGAGCAAAACCAGTGTTGACCATATGACTGTGATCAATGGCCAAACGGTCACAAATATCGTCAGCCACTCGCGTTGTTGCCGTAGCAGTCAACGCGACAATGGTTGGATGACTCGGCAAGTTGGCGGCAACTTGTTGCAAATTCAAATAACTTGGCCGAAAATCATGCCCCCATTGGGAAATGCAGTGCGCTTCATCCACGGCCATCAATGAAATGTTCAAGCTGGCCAGTTCCGCTTGAAATTGCGGCTGATCTAAGCGCTCTGGCGCCACGTAAAGCATTTTGACAGCACCTTGGGCCGCTAATGTCAGGCGGTTTTCGGCTTCTTGGTAACTTAAACTGGAGTTGATAAAAGTCGCATCGATGCCATTTTCACGCAACGCATCCACTTGGTCTTTCATCAAGGCGATCAGTGGTGATACCACCAGCGTCAAACCTGGCAATACCAACGCTGGGATCTGGTAACAAAGCGACTTGCCGCCGCCTGTCGGCATGACGACTAACGTATTTTCACCGTTTAAGATCTGCGTGATCGCCAGATCTTGCCCTGGGCGAAACGCGGGATAGCCGAACTTTTCTTGTAAAATCGCCAATGCCTGCGAATTCATCGAACCCCTCCAATTCTATCTTATCCATTTTACCTGTCTTAAATAGATTACGCAAAAACACCGCCAAACTGTTTTGACAAAATGGTGACAAAAAAAGCCTGACGAAAACTCGCCAGACTTTTACCTGCTCACATTATTATTGCGCTTGTTTTAATGCATCTTCAACCGCAGCTTTCAACGCTTTGCTAGACACGCTAGCCCCAGACACCGCGTCAACATCTGTCGAGTTGGCTTTCACCATTTCATCTGGAAGTTGTTGGATCGCCTTCAACCCGAAATCACCGGATTCATTCTGTTGCAAGACTTCGATGTTTTCGATTTTACCGGCATCATAAGTGACCCGTACCACGATCTCATTGCCCATACCAGCCGTGGAGCGGCCGATATATTGGTGCTCACCGGTGCTATAAGTCTTTGGGGCGCTGGCCAGGTCTGACCCTAACGCTGTTGTGGCTTGATGGGCACTGGCACCGCTAGTCGCATCAGCTTCAGCAACTGGGCGGTCAGCTTTTGGCCGCGCGGCGTTCATGCCGGCGATCTTCCCAAAGATCAAGCATTCAGCTAAGTTGTTGCCACCTTGATACTGGTTGGCAGAGATCCCGCCAAGTTCGCCAGCAGAATACAAATGTGGGATCGGGTTGCCAGTGGTATCCAACACTTCAGTGCGAACATTGCGACGGGGACCGCCTTGGGTGTTGAGCATGCTTTGACGCAGCGCCAAAGCGTAATATGGGCCATCGCCTAAAGCGGTCATGGTATCAGCGTCGCGGTCAAAGGCTTGATCTTCGCCGTTATTGGCAAATTGGTCAAAACGGGCGCGCGTTTTTTCCAAGTTTTCAGCTGGCACGTCGATGATGTCAGCCAGATCTGCCAAAGTTGCGGCATGGGCCAAACTGTCCAACCAGTCAGGCTTTTGTGCAGCAAACTCAGCATATTTGGCCGCGTCAAAAATCAAATACGGCTTAACATTGTTGGTTGGGATCCGCCAAGTACCATGATCATACAAATGTCCGTGCCGGTTGGCTTGGGTCTCATTCATATACCGCGTGCCATCATCGCCGACGACAAACGCGGAGCCGGCTGCCATTGCCGTCCAAGCAAACAAGATCTTGCCGCGGGTGCCATCTGGCTTGCGTACCGTCAACCCAAGCGATTCATAGTTATGCATATGCCACAGATCAGCACCGACTTCTTGGCCTAACAGCACGCCATCGCCTTTGTTATACACGGAACCTAATGGCTGCAAGGATTCAGCGCCTAAGTAGTCTTGGATCATTTGTTGGTTGTTTTCAAACCCACCAGTGGCCAACACGACCCCGTTATTGGCGCGAATATTCAACAAGACGGATTCACGCTCGATTTGGGCCCCGATCACGGCTTTAGTGGTTGGATCTTGGATCAGGTGCTTGGCTGGGGCTTTGAACCACACATCGATTTTATCGGCGCGCTTCGTGACTTGCTCGCGCAACGTTTTCCAAAAAGCGGAATCAAAGGTGCCGTCATGGACCAACAACACATCATAACTGTCGCCACCGGCATATTCAGGATATTCTGGCAACATTGATGCCAAGTCAGGTTTTTCATGATGCCAATCGCGCTTGACGGAAAACGGCTTTTCGATTTCCAAATACTTTTGGAAATAGTCGCTCATCCCCACCATGCCATCGACATAAGTGTCGATCATGTCTTCATCTAAAGTCAATGGGTATTGCAGGCGCTTGTAGTACGTCTTCATTTCATCAAAATCTGCGGCTGACCCGACGATTTGACCAGCATAGCGCGTGTTGCCACCTTCGTGGCCAAGTGGTGCGGCATCCACCAACAAGACTTTGGCGCCAGCATCTGCAGCAAAACGCGCCGCAGTGGCACCGGCCCCACCGAATCCTAATACGATCACATCATAAGTCGCATCCCAGGCGATTTTTGGTTGAGACATTGCTTGTTCCTCCTGTTTCGAAATTACGGTTTTTAATTGCGCCATGGCCTGCTCAACTTGTTGCTGGGCAGGACCTTGAAGCCTGCCGTCAGCAAATTGATGCGGCGCGTCGTTGATCGCGACAGTTTGCACCACGTTGGCCTTGACGCCATGGGCATTCAGCGCTTGGGCAATCGTCTTTAAGCTGGCATGTTGGCCTTGGGTGGCATAAGCGGTACTGAAGATCACCACCGGCTTTTCAGCCAAACGCGGCTGCGCTTTGGTCAGGCTTTGAATAGCGTTGAGCAAAGCTTGTGTTTGCGCGGGTTCATGTTCGGCGGTAGCGATCAAGACCCCATCTGCTTCAGCGACTGCGGCGATCGCAGTTTGGTCAATAAGCGGTGCTTGTGCGGCTAAGGTCACGATTTGCAAGCTTGGATAGGCGCTTTGTAAAGCTGATAAAAGTTGACGGTCAAACGCTTTTGAAGCTCGCGCCGCCGTCAATGCAACGATTTTCATCAACATCAACTCCTTTCATTTAGTGTAGCGCTTGTGAGACTTTGTTTACAGTCACACAAGCAGTGCGTCATTATGCACCAACTGGCATAACCCGCGTCAGCCCGTTGTTAGCGCTTTATCTGACCCACAAAAAAATGAGACGCACGCGTCTCATTTGTTGGCTTTAGGCTTGGCCAGCTAAGTTGTCGTTGCCTAAGGTCATATGCTTTTTACGATGGATGATCTCTTCTTGGCGGCCGTGAACCATTGGGCGCTTGTTGGGGTTACCTAAGTAGCCGCATAAGCGCTTGACCACATCACATGTGTCTGGATTGTGATTGCCGCATTGTGGGCATTCGTAGCCTTTTTCAGTAGCTTTGAATTCGCCTTTGAAGCCGCATTCGAAGCATTGGTCGATCGGCGTATTGGTGCCTAAGTAACCGACGATGTCATACCCGTAATCCCAAACTGCTTCCAAAGCCTTAGGATTTTGCTTCAAGTTAGGATATTCGCAGTAGTGAATGAAGCCGCCGGAACAATACTTAGGATAGTCTTTTTCAAAGTCGAGCTTTTCAAAAGGCGTTGGCGCTTTGCGGACATCATAGTGGAAAGAATTGGTGTAGTAATCTTTGTCCGTGATATCTTTGACCACGCCAAAACGCTTCTTATCCGCGCGGGCAAAAGTGTCAGTCAAAGATTCAGATGGTGTGGAGTAGACGGAAAAATGATAGCCGTATTCTTTTTCCCACTCAACACAATGATCATAAAGGTCTTTGACCACGTCGATAGAGAACTTCTTAGCTTCTGGATTCTTCTCCCACTCAGAGCCATAAAAGACGGTGCCAACTTCATACAACCCGATGTAGCCTAACGACACCGTGGCGCGAGAATTCTTGAACACTTCGTCGACTTTTTGATCATCAGCCAAACGCTTGCCAAACGCCCCATACTTATACAAGATCGGTGCTGATTCTGGCGTCGCTTCTTTGGCGCGTTCGACTTTATAAACCAGACCTTGCTTGCAGATCTTCAACCGCGCTTCCAAGATCTTCCAGAACTTGTCTTTGTCGCCTTTAGATTCCATGGCGATACGCGGCAGATTCAAGGTGATCACGCCTAAATTCATGCGTCCAGCGTTGACTTCTTTGCCGGTTTCAGGATCTTTCCAACCTTGTAAGAAACTGCGGCAACCCATTGGTGCTTTGAAGCTGCCAGTGAGTTCGACGATTTTGTCATAAGACAACACATCTGGGTACATGCGCTTAGTGGCACATTCCACAGCCAGTTCTTTGATATCATAGTTAGGATCGCCAGGCTTGAGGTTCAAGCCGCGCTTTAAGGTGAACACCAGCTTTGGGAAAATCGCCGTGCGCTTTTCTTTGCCTAAGCCACCAATGCGGATCTTCAAAATATCTTTTTGGATCTCGCGTTCGATCCAGTTGGTACCAAGGCCAAAGCCCACCGTGACAAAAGGCGTTTGCCCTTGCGTGGAATATAAGGTGTTCACTTGATATTCCAGGGTTTGTAAGGCATCTAAAATGTCTTTTTTGGTCCGGCGCTTGGCATATTCAGCTTTTTTGTCAGGATCATCCGTCAATTCTGCGGCTTCGATTAAATGCTTTTGGTAGTTCTTTTCGGCAAAAGGCGCCAAAACTTCATCGGTGCGATCACTGGAGCAGCCACCATATTGGGAGCTGGCGACATTGGCGATGATCTGCGTCATTTGGGTGACCGCCACTTGAATGGAGTTAGCCGGTTCAACTTCGGCGTTACCGATATTAAAGCCATGGTTCAACATTTCTTTAAAGTCGATCAAGCAACAGTTGGTTTCAGCCATAAATGGCGTGTAGTCCAAGTCATGCCAGTGAATATCGCCACGCAAATGCGCATTGGCCACTGCTGGCGGCAACATTTGCAGACCCATGGCTTTGGCCACGGCGCCGGCAGTGAGGTCGCGTTGAGTGGAAAAGACGCGAGAATCTTTGTTGGCATTTTCGTGAACCACTTCGGCATCGCGATCGATCAACTTTTGGACGTTATAGTTGACGTCAGCGCGCTTGGCACGATCGATATCGCGTTGCATGCGGTAGTCCGTATACGCTTTGCCCCAGTCATATTTATGGGCATTCAAAATCGCCTCTTCAACGACGCTTTGCACCTCCGCGATACGTACGTCTTTGTCAAAACGATCCATGATCGTCGCCACGGCATCATCCGAAATCGCTTCAATGTCGCGGTAGTCAGCTGGTGACAATGGGTCGTCAACAGACACCGCCGCTTTGGTGATGGCTCGGGTGATTTTTTGTTGGTCGAAGTCGACGATGCGACCGTCGCGCTTTTTAATGTTGATTTTGACTTTAATATCGATCATATGCAATAACCCCTCCGTAAATCTCAATGTCATTATCATACCATGAATAGGGGCCATATATTGTATGAAAATTGGAAAAATCTGTTTTTCATTCTAGATATAGTATTACATGTTATTAGCTATCTTATCAGACTTAAGCCTGATTTTACGGGCTTCTTGCGCCAAGGTCGCTGTTATAGGATATACTGAACAGGAATAACGGGCCACTTGTGGCCTCGATATCTAGTGCCTACAAAAAGGAGCCGCGCTTATGAATGCCAAAACCAAACAGATCCTGACATGGATCGTCATCGCTATTGTTGCTTTGTTGTTATTGCCAGTTGTTTCTGGGATCATTGCGTTATTGATCAAGTTAGTCTTATTCGTCGTGATCATCGGCGTGTTGTATTGGGCTTACCAAAACTTCATTGCCAAGCGCTGATCTTTGTTTTACCGGCGCTTGAACTTGAAACGCCAGTCCGCTTACCAGCAGATGGCAAGCAATCGTAACGATCAAAAAGGCGGTACCTAGTAATACTAGGTACCGCCTTTTTGATCGCCAAGTCTGCCCCCACCGATAATTCTCTGATGTGGCAACGACTCACGAATCTTCAGGTGTAGGCAGCGATCAGTACGTTGCGACGTGTAAGGTCAAGTCTGGTAACCCTGAAAGTTCAGCATCATGGCTTGATTTCACATTCGCACTGGTTTGACTATCTTCCTTAACTGATCCAGCAGATCGCGACTAGTAGGTCATGCCTACTAATGACAACACCTCGTTGAAGTATCGCTAGCTGGCAGATAGTGGCAAACGTTGAGAACGTTTGAATTTAAAACACCAGCTGGCTCAGCGCGGCATGGTGAGCCAGCCGCAGCGCCAAGTGCAAATACCCAATTCAATTCAAACAAATAACCCTTGGATCAGAAATTTCCGATCCAAGGGTTATTTTGATCAAACCAGCTTGCCGCTAGCCATCAGCTTGGCCACGTCTGGTTGAACGTGACCGTACTTTTTAACGGTGCCTTCCCAATCGATGAAGTACATCTTGTACCACAATAAGAAGGTGTACAAGACCCAGATCTGGCGGCGCCCATCGGTTTTTTCATCGAAGTTGTCTTGAAGCAGTTGTAAGATCTTAGGCTGATCAAACAGATCAGCGACCCAGTCTTCTTCAAACAACGCCCGCACGCGGTCGCAATATTTGGCTTCGCGTAACCAGGTCTTCACTGGCACTGGGAAGCCCAGCTTTGGCCGGTTGGCAAAGTCAGATGGCAAATGCTTTTCGGCGGCTTTGCGGAAGACCCACTTGGAGCCATTGGGGTTGAGTAACATGTGGCTGGGGATCGAGTTAGCCAGTTCAGCGACTTTGCGATCCAAAAATGGCACGCGCAGTTCCAAAGAATGGGCCATGGAGATCTTGTCGGCTTTTTGTAAAATGTCGTTAAGCATAAAGTGATGCAAGTCGATATATTGCATTTGCTTGAGCTCTTCGGCAGTTTCCACTTTGGCGAAATCTTTTTGGTAGATGCCATTGACCGTCAAGTTGTTCTTAAATTCTGGTTGCAACATGCTATTGGCTTGATCACTGGTGAAAATAGTCGGTTGCGCCGGATCATAAATGAACGCTTCGCCCACATAATATTCAGAAGGCTTAGCTGTCCAAGTGTACAAGTGCACCTTGCCAGGAAAAGCTGGCAAATGCTTGATGCCGCGGCCTAATGAGTAGCGCACGCCACGGGGCAATTTGTGCAAAGTGTTGGCAAACACGCGGATGACTTGCTTTTTGGTATGCATGCCGTAGTTGACATAGCCGCCGAACAATTCATCGGCGCCTTCACCAGATAAGGCGACAGTAACCTTCTTGCGAGCTAAGCGGCACAAGTACCACAACGGAATAACCGATGGGTTAGCATCTGGTTCATCCATATGGTATTGCATTTCGGCAAAGTCGTTGAAGGCTTCGTCGCCGTCAACAGTTTCCACGTTGAAGTTCAAGCCGTTTTCTTCAGCTAAACCGCGCGCCACACTGGCTTCATCAAAAGGCCCATTGTCGAAGTTCACCGAGAACACTTCATGTGGCTTCAAAACGGTGGTGACATAGCTGGAGTCGACCCCTTCTGATAAGAACGAACCCACTGGCACATCAGCGACATTGTGAAGTTTGATGGAATCCACCACTTCTTTGTCGATGGCGTCGATAGTTTCCGCTTCGGTGCGATTTTCATTCAAATCGTATTTGGCATCCCAGTATTCGTGCATGTCCAGTTTTTGATCTTTGAATTCAAACCAGTGACCAGCTGGGAAGCGGTAAACGTTCTTGAAGAAAGTTTCATCTAGATCGTTATATTGGTTCATTAAGTATGGCTTGAGGGCTCTTTTGTTGAGTTCTTTTTTGAAGTTCGGATGTTTCAAAAAGGCTTTGATCTCAGAGCCGACGATAAAGGTGTCACCATTTTGGTAATAGTAAAGCGGCTTGATGCCAAAGAAATCGCGAGCACCAAACAACGCTTTTTTGTTTTCATCGTAGATCAGGTATGCAAACATGCCGCGCACACGATCTAAAGTACCTGCCATCCCCCATTCTTCATAACCGTGAAGCAAGACTTCAGTGTCCGCTTTGGTTTTGAAAATGTGGCCAGCCGCGATCAGTTCTTCGCGCAATTCTTGGAAGTTATAGATTTCGCCGTTGAAGGTGATCACGATCGTGCCATCTTCGTTATAAATCGGCTGACCGCCACCACCAAGATCGATGATACTCAGCCGGCAGAAGCCAAGGGCGACTTCATCATTAATGTAATGCCCGCCGCCTTCACGGTTTGGCCCGCGATGACGGATCATTTCCATCATCGCTTCAATGGTGTCTTCTTTGTCCAGCACCGTTGGGTCGTCAAACGCAATAATTCCACACATGGGTAGTTTTCTCCTCCAGCTTCTCAACTATAGACTGTACCAAGATTAAGGAAAACTGACATTGGTGTCAAGCGTACATATGAAGCTTTACAGAAATAAAACAAGCGAGGCATATGCAAAGGTTCGAAAGTTAACGCTTTCTATGATAGCTGACAAACTAGTAATTGGTACTCACTTGTCCGTGTATGAGGCGATCCGAGTGTTTAATATTTTTGCTTTGCGTCATTCTCAATAGCGCCCGATCTGATCATTTTCTTTGCAAAGCGATCCACAATCCTTCTCGACTTGTGGCGTGAGACGTTTGAATCCCACTGTGGTGATTTGAATGCAGATCTTTTCCCAGCTGAACGACGGACTTGAAAACACAAAGTCCCACGACAAATCGTCCGTTTGGGGTTGACTTTGAGATTATCACCAGTTAAATTTGAATACATTGAGAAGAACGTTAGAAGATAATGTGAAGTATGTGTGAATATGCTAATTGTAATTCAGGGCATAAACTTTTTTTCGCGTCTTCCCAAACATCAACTCGAGGGGGTAATCGAATGGGAAAAAATTCGATGCAAGAAGATAAGCGCCATTATAAGATGTATAAATCAGGCTCACAGTGGATGACTGCAGCCATTATTAGCTTCGGGGCCGGGTTGATCGTATTTGGTGGTGCAGGGACAAATAGCGTCCACGCCGACACCAGCACACCAGCAGAAGTTCAAACAACACAAACAGCCGCCAAGCCAGCTGCTGATGCCACTAAGGCACCAGCAGCAGCTGAGCAAACGGCAACGGCAAAAGCCACGCCTGCTACGACGACCACGCCAGCAAAACCAGCAGCCGCTACGGATACGATGGCGCCTGCAGCGACGACCACGCCTGCTACGACTGACACCACGACGCAACCTGCTACTACCGCTACTAGCACTGCAACTAACAGTGCCGCGACAACGCCTAAGGTTGCCACTCAAACTGCCGCCAATGCCAATACTGTGGCAAATGCTTCTGACCCTGCTACGGCAACGGATGCAAACACCAAACCTGCTAACGAAGACACTTTGGACAAAGGGAATGTTCAAGGTCTTTGGGCTGAAGGGTATCAAGGCCAAGGCATGGTGGTCGCCGTGATCGATTCTGGCGTGCAAGCACATGCTGATCTGCGCTTGTCAAATGACAGCACCGCAACGATCACCAAAGCTGATGCAGAAGCACAGATCGCTAAAAAAGGTTACGGGACTTACATCAACAGCAAGATCCCATTTGCTTATGATTATTCCAACAACGATAGTATCAACACTGGTACCACGGTTTCAGGCTCGACTCATGGCGAACACGTTGCCGGGATCATTGCTGCCAATGGGACCACTGCTGATGGCGCCACTGGTGACGAAGATGCGACGGTTTACGTCAAAGGGGTCGCCCCAGAAGCACAGATTCTCGCCATGCAAGTGATCGATGAATTTCCTGATGAAAATACCAATGACATTTCCCGCGCTATCCGTGACGCCGTTGATCTCGGCGCCAATGCGATCCAAATGTCCTTAGGCATCGGGGTAGCTGAACAAGATCTCACTGACGAAGAACAAGCAGCCGTGAAGTATGCGACTGATCATGGCGTTTTCGTCTCCATTTCTGCCAGCAACAACGCCAACGCCGCCAGCATCATCGGCGCGCAGACCCCTAATGATATTTCAACTGCTTATACGCCTAAAAACGATTCAACCATCGCTGATCCTGCCGCTTCTGCTTCAGCAATGACAGTCGCTGCTGAAACCAGTGACACTGGTGACGATTCTCAAATGGACGGGTTCTCCTCTTGGGGCCCGATGTCTGATTACACGTTGAAGCCAGATATCTCAGCGCCTGGAGATAATGTCACTTCTACAGCAATCGACCCTACGACCAACACACAAACTTATGCAGTCGAATCCGGGACCTCCATGGCTGGCCCATATGACGCCGGTGCTGCTTTGATCGTCATGCAAAAGTTGCAACAAACTCGTCCTGACTTAAAAGGCGCCGAACTGGTCAAAGCCGTTAAACTGGAATTAATGAACGCGGCAGAACCCATGAAAGACATCCAGTATCCTGATACTTACATCTCACCTCGGCGTCAAGGCGCCGGGCAGATCGACGTCTCCAAAGCTGGGGACTTAACGGTCACTGCCGAAGGAACTGATGACGCCGGTTCAGTTTCGCTAAATACTATCGGCAAAACGACCAGCTTCTCAGTCACCTTGACCAACCATGGCACCGCCGCGCAAAACTACACCGTCGACTATGATGGCGGCCCGCTGACTCAGGTACAAGACGCCAGCAACGGCAACACGGTCCACGATCAAGCACTCGTTGGCGCGACAGTGAACACTGACACGGCTTCCTTCACGCTTGCCGCTGGCGAAACCAAGACAGTTACTTTCAAGTTGAGCTTGGACAACACGGTTGCTTCAAATCAACTGGTCGAAGGTTACCTGACCTTTAAAGCGCAAGACGCTTCACAAACGATCAGCGTGCCTTATTTGGGCTACTTCGGTGATCTGACGACTGAACAAGTCATCGATTCCCCAGCTAACAGTGGCCAATCGATTTTCAACGGCGGTTATCTGGTTGATGAAGATCACCACGCACTAGGGATCGCTGATGCGGATTCGCTCAGCCACCTGGTTAACACTGATACGACTGGACAATATTCTTGGAGCAAAGTACCCGCTTATGTCCAAAATGGCAAAGTCTCCTTCTCTCCTAATGGTGACGGCGCTAGCGACACAGTTTACCCATATGTATTCTCCAAGCAAAACCTCAAAACAGTGACGATCGATATCTTGGATGCCAAAGGTAACGTTGTACGCACCTTGGATAAAGAAAACAATACCAATAAGTCCTATTTGCAAAACGGTTCAAACTTCAACGAAGACCTGGGGCTTTCGATCGACATGCGCTTAGATCCAGATGCCTTCGTCTGGGATGGCAAACTTTACGATCAAGCAACTGGTAAATATGTCACCGCTCCTGACGGTCAATACACTTATCGGATCGTGACGGAACAATATAATTCCGGCGCTGAGCAAGATCAAGACTATGATCTGCCAGTAGTCGTTGATACTACTGCCCCAACGCTGAGTGGGCTAAGTTACATCAACGGTCGCGTAAGTGCCACCTACCGCGATGCTGGGGTCGGCTTCACGAAATACAGTCAAGCTGTTTTGAAGATCAACGACACCGAATATGGCGTGGATCTGAACAATAATGGTCAAAGCAACGACGGCTCGATCAGCTTTGATTTGACTGACGCTCAAAAAGCGGCCTTAGAAGCTGGCGACGGTAGCTTTAGCTTGACCATCACTGATGTCGCTGGGAACACGACGACTGCAAGCCTGCAAGCTACTGCCGGCAAGCACACAGCCACAACTGAAGCAAACGTCCCAGACACCGCGCCACAGTTCACTTGGATGATCGGCAAAGGCGGCTATAACTACCTGCGCAAAGAAGGCTTCGTTCAAGCTGTCAGTGATCAAACCAGCTTTACGGCCTATGCGCAAGTACCAGCTGGGGTCGACTGGACTGTTTTTGCCACTGATGCTCAAACTGGCAATGTTTTCCAAGGCGATCTGGACCCGACCACTGGGATCGTGACCTTCAATCTCACTGAAGGCGCACCTTATGGGGACTTCACTGGGACCGTCTTATATCCGACGGCTACCTATGGTGTCTACGAAAAAGCCGGCGCAGCATCCGGTGATGAAATGATCGTCTTCTTGGATGCTGACGGGACTGCTGGATATGGCCATTACAGCGAAGAAGATCCTCAAGCTGCAGTGCCGCTGCGCGATAACGATACCGCCAAAGCGGCCACCGTTTTGACTAGCGATGCGCCACAACTGCCAGGACGTGATTTTGACAGTATCACCACCCATGCTCAACCGACCAAAGGCTTGACCTTCAACGACTTCAACGACAACAGCTTCACCTTAGTTGGGGCTGATCAAGTTGCCAAAACTTATGATGCCGCGACTGGCGAGCTGACGATCAGCGGCAAGGTAGATGATCCAACGGGTAAGACCTTGACGATCACCAATGCCAGCCAACCGACCCAGACAGTGGCGCTCAACGCTGATGGCACGTTCAGCTTCCAAGTTCCATTTAAGCCAGCACAGCAGCAAGCGGTTGGCTACCGTTTGACCAACGCCGATGGTACCACGGCTTATGGGCAATTAGAGATCTATCTGGATACAGTGTTCCCAACTTTAGACATGCCTCAAGCTGACACACTGAAAGTTGATGCTTCTGGCAACTATGACATCACCACAACTAGTGATACGTTCACAGTTTCTGGGACAGTTGATGACAACATCAATGGCTATCGCCTGTATGCTAACGGGAACAATCTGGTGCATCAAAAGGATCTGGCTGGCTTCAACAACCACAACGATCCTGATGCAGATTCGAACCCTTATGGTGCAGCCGAATTCACCCAGACTTACACCCTTCAAAATGGCGACAACTACTTTACTGTGACTGCCGTTGACATGGTGGGTAACACGACCACCAAGATCTTCCACGTCATCAAGCTCGCCGAGGCCCCTGCCACATCTGACCATACCGGTAGCACTGCTGGCAGTGCCAGTCATGGTGCGCAACCATCTGGCCATATCGCCGCAGGTTATCATCACGCACAAGGTAAGCAAAACGCGCGCAAAGCAGCCAAGCAACAGTTTGCCGCACAGCCACAGCCGACAAGTTTGACCGCCCATGCGAAAGCAAGTACCCAACATGCCACAGATGCAGATG
This sequence comes from Lacticaseibacillus salsurae, assembly GCF_045862175.1. Classification (NCBI taxonomy): domain Bacteria; kingdom Bacillati; phylum Bacillota; class Bacilli; order Lactobacillales; family Lactobacillaceae; genus Lacticaseibacillus; species Lacticaseibacillus salsurae. The sequence goes on from NZ_BAAFZI010000041.1 coordinate 21,530, forward strand.
CACTCCCACAAGCTGGTGAAACGCATAGTAGCATGCTCGGTGCATTAGGGATGTTCTTACTCAGCGTCATCGGCTTAGCTGGCTACGCTGAGCGTAAGCGCAACTGATCATGCGACCAGTGGTGACCAACACTGACCGGTTGTTGAACGCCTTATTGCAGGCACAACGCCGAGGTTTGTTGCAAGCTGATCAGCCAATAGTTGATTGTTTGCCAAAGCACCCTTGGGATGACCACGTTTTTGCGGTATCGCAACATGATGGGCAGCTGCGGGTTTTGATCCGCTTTGCCTTCAATGAAAAACTCGATGACAACTACACCAAAAGCGTCCAACATCATGGCCATCCGCTACGGTTCTTGTACGGCAGTCGATTGACAGAACCACGGCGATGAGGGGTTCACGACCCGATACGACACCGTCTTGTCATTTGGTCTGACTAAATAAGATCCACCTGAACGTTCAATTTGAATCGTTCAGGTGGATCTTATTTGTATGGGCATTTTTGACGGTCTGATCATCTGATCGGTAGTATCCAAAGGACCTTTAGTGACTTTTCAAAGAAAAAATACGGTCATACAAGTATTTTGAACGCTCAGGAACAGCAATGATTGCAAACAGTGGCGAGTGTTGATGTCACTTTGTAGCTAAGCGCTTAGCATGATTGATGACCTCCCGCAGTTCACAGAGCCATTGGTCATGTTTCGTACTGTCATACGCTTCGGTAAACTCAGGAATGATGTCGTCGAGGTAATCCGCCATGTCTGGACTATCGATCTCCAACCGGTCGGTTTCATCGGCAAAATAATCCTGAATCGTAAACACATATGTTTCTAATTCATCATCGCTAAATGCCTGTTCCAACATCTTCAATGCGTCAGTTTCACTTTGCTTCATACGTTTTCCACCGCTTTGCTTTCTTCCGATCCCACTTCAGCGTCATGATACACTCGGTATCTGGTTCACTTAACCTGGATTATTCATAGAATTTCAAAAAAGCAGCGCAATCCCTGACCTTTACCCCTAAAGTTGGAACACAACTTTGGGGGTATTTGTATGACTAAGATTTCAGTAGAAACTTATATCGAAGCCGTAGAGTGTTATCTTACCAGCAACGAGTCAAAGAGACGGGTTGGTG
>NZ_BAAFZI010000042.1:0-22081 GCF_045862175.1 Lacticaseibacillus salsurae
TGAGCGCGCTCGAGCTCAGCGACGAGCTGCCAAGGTAGTCGTAGCCAGCTAACTCAACTCATCAAAGATAACAGTTCATCTCACGGTGTCGTGCCATGGGGTGGCTAACTTGTTCTTGCAATTTGCGAAGAAGTTTTCGTACGACTTCTTATGGAAAAAATCATCGGTTACATTCCCATACTTATCAAGCAAGTCACGAACAGCCGCTGCGTAGGATTCATCTACTAGTTTTTCACAGTCCTTTAATATCATTGAACTTTGTTTCATTGTTATCCCCCAATACCCCTAACGAAGCTATGTACAAACAATTCATCAACGGCAGAAATTCATCCAGTGTCGTTGGACGTTCTCGGCGACCAACAGTCCTCTATTCGCCGCGATACTAAAGCCAAGAATTTGTGGCACTGATTCAAGAACGACCCAGTGCCATATCCAGCCTGACAGCATCAAATCTCTCTATCATATACAAAACGCTGAATCACCATGAATGAATGCGTCAAAAGTTTTGTAACGGTTGTACTATCTGTATACTGAATTACGAATTTTAGAATTGTAATCTTTAATAGATTATATCACTTATTCAACTAATCAAGCGCTTACTTCATACAACAAACAACGGCGTGCTCCATTTCGAATGAAGCACGCCGCCTTATTCGATTAGTACGCTGCGTTAGGAAAAATCATCACCCCAACAGTACGCACCATGATCTTAAAATCCATCCACAAACTACGATGCTGTATGTAATAGATATCCAACTTCACCATATCCACAAACCCAACATGATTACGCCCACTGACTTGCCACAAGCCAGTACAACCAGGTTTGACCAACAACCGTTGCTTGTCATAGTCAGTATATTGCGAATACTCACGAGGTAAGCATGGCCGAGGCCCAACCAAACTCATCGAACCGTTCAACACATTCCAAAGTTGCGGCAATTCGTCGACAGAGATCTTGCGAATCAGCTTCCCCACGCGCGTCACCCGTGGGTCTTCCTTCATCTTGAACATGGCGCCGTCGACTTCGTTCTTCGCAATCAATGCGTCCAGCTTCGCTTCAGCGTCCGTTGCCATCGACCGAAACTTGTACATCCGAAAAAACTTGCCATCCGTTCCCACCCGTATCTGTGAGAAGAACACTGGTCCGGATGGATCTTCAACTTTGATTGCAATTGCGACAATCAAGAAAACTGGCGAAATCACCACTAATCCTGCCGCGCCAAAAATAATATCGCAAAACCGTTTGGCGACGCGATAGCCGATCTTTGAAGCAACTATATCCTTATGTAAGCAGATCTGGTTATCTACTTGTGCGGTCACCAAGCGAACCCGATTAATTAAGTGCTGGCTACGTCGCTCTGACATTCTTCCACTCCCAATTCGACTCATTGATATTATTGATAAAACAATTATATCGTTTACGGGACCAGAAGGCATAGCAATTTGTTAACAATTTATGTCCTCAACACAATAACAAAAGAGTTCCTTAGCTTGACTGGTAATTTTGGCAATCAAGTCGGCAATTCCAGAGGTTTGACCATTCGAAATCCATACATTGAAACTAAGTTCGAGAATAAATCGAATTACGAAATTCATGTACGTATATGTTCGCAAGTCGCAATAATAGATAATCTCTCAGATCTAGTTAAATTGCTCATATCGTCCAACATCTTTGAAGAATGACCATACAACCATCACAATGATCACGCCCATGGGCAAAGCAGCAATTATTGATATGGTCTGAAGGTTTGCAAGCCCTTCCCCGTTGAAAATCAAGGCCACCGGCAAAACAATGAAAATAATTGCCCATATCACTCGAATTTTCTTATCAGGTTCCTGATCAACTTCAATTTCACGGTAAGAATACGAAGAAACTACCATCGTAATAGAATCGAATACTGCAATATAGAAAGCAACCATCGTAATAGCCAACAATACCAATCCGATTTGGCTCATCGGTAATGTGTGAAAGATTTTCAGGATTGCTTCTGAATATGCCCCCCCGTTGGCAATAAATCCAATAATGTCCAGCCGGTGAGTTAGTTGCAGATACATGCCATAACTCCCCATGATGATGAATGACGAGAAGGTGCCAGCAAGCCCCCAGCCATACCCACCGAGGATTAAATTCTTAAGGGTGCGACCCTTACTGATCTTAGCAATGAAAAATGGTGTCGCTACTGCCCAAACCATCCAGTATGCCCAATAATAAATCGTCCATTTCTGTGGGAAATGGTTCAATCGCATTGGATCTGTAGTCGTTGCCAATTGAATAAAGTGTTGTCCCAACATTCCTAAAGATGAAAAACCATTTTCAAGCGTGAATCGTATCTGACCGCCGCCAATCAGAAAATACAATAGAAGTGCAATAAAGAGATATGTGCAATATTTCGCTGCACGTGTGACTCCTTTTAAACCGAACAACACATTTGTTGTATAAAGTAATGCTATTCCAAATAAGACCAACACACTCAGTACAGCGGAGCTTGGCACACCTGACAAGTGTGAAATGATATCACCAATCAACGGAGTCGTCAGAGAAAATGTTGTTGCAGTACCACAAATCAAGGCAAAAATAGCCACAAAATTAATTAACGTTCCGAGTGGCCCGTCTACTCGATCGCCTAACAACCCACGACAAGCTTCCGAAAAGCGTTGCTTAGTTACGCCTCTAATGTGCAACATATATCCAAAAGCAACAGCCAAAACGAGATAGAAGCTCCATGCGATTGGCCCCCAGTGGAATAATGAGTACGTCAATCCCCATGAAAGCAGTCCCTGCTTCTGGACTAACTTTTCGCCACCATATAAGGACCATTCAATCAACGAATAGAACAAAATGTCAGCAGCCATTGTTGAAGTGAAAATCATGGACCCCCACGTAAAGTTGCTATACTGCGGTTTTTCTCCCTTTCCAAGTCGAATTGTTCCAACTTTCGAGAAGGCAATATACATCGTGGTTAAGAAACAGCCTAATCCTAACATCAAGAAAAGAACGCCGAGTCGGTCACCAACAATAAAACGTAGGTTTCCAAGAATAACTTGTGTCAAGCTTGGATTCAATAAAAAAAACACCGCTAGAAGCACAACACATGCAAATGGAACAAGCGTGATAAACCAGTCAATCTTGCGTCTTTCATTCATCTAAAGGATCCTCCGGCAGAAACTCGCTATATTTGGGATCAACACTTGCAAGCTGAGCGATACTATCAATTTCTTGTACGTCATCAGCCTTTATGCGTATCATATCTAACTTGAATTGATCGGAATGCAGAAATATGGGAACATCGTCCCAATAGATTTGATGATTCTGACGTTCTTCAAACTCATACTCAATATACTTGCGTAAAGTTAAAGCATCTTGTTCGTTCCAACGTGAGATGCTATACAAACGCCAACCAGTTAGTGTTTTGTTTCGCACGCAGCCAGTTATTCGCTTACCATCAAGCTGTAGCATCCACTCATTAACAGCATTCTCGGTCCAAATGGCCGCGTAACCTGAAGATTGAAATGCTGGACTGAATATTCGCGGATGACTGATGATTTGATCGCCATCAACAATAATTGTGTTAGCCAGGTGTTCCCGTACAACATACATTGATGAAATATTATTATACCGGTCAAAATATGGATTCTCCACAAGCGTCAGCTTCGGATACTTGTGTTCTAAGTACGCAAATTTTTCTTTTAAGTACCCAACAACGACATAAATCTCATCAATATGATTGTCGTGTAAAGCGTCAATGATAGTTTCAATCATCGGCTTTCCATTCACCTCAATCAGAGGTTTTGGCGTTTCATATGTCAGTGGACGCATACGTGTTCCTTTTCCAGCAGCCATCACTATAGCTCGTTTAGCGAAATTCATTCTAGTCCTCCATCAAGGCAATTTGGCGTAAAGCAGATTTAGAGTATTCCTTGGCAAACCGATATTGATGCATGAAATACTCGCCAAACTCAACGCCTAGATTCTGCTTGTATTGACACCAATTGCTCCATAACAAGCCACAAATTGAAATATATGAGTACAGCAAAGCACGATCTCTACTTGTAACTTTGCCTTCGAGATACTCACTTAGCAACCAATCAACCTGTGCTTGAGAATAATCAGCATATATGGCAAACATCGCAATATCAACTAAAGGATCTTGTTCACCAGCATATTCCCAGTCAATTAGCTTCAAGCTACGATTGCCTTTACGTCCAGCAAAGACAAAATTATCAAAGTTGGCGTCAATATGACACAAGACGTCTTGATTCTTGTGGTTCAAGACAAACTTGCGTAATTGGTAGACTCTGCGTTTGGTTTCTGTATAATCTTCAAAAACCGAGGGCTGCATGCCCCAAAATGATTCATAGAATTCTATCTGTTTAAACAGTTCAAAGCGTGACCCCGAACGGACTTTTTGGTGATGAAGTGTTCGGAGTATCTCAAGACACTGCCGCACTTCCGCCTTATCTTCCGGATTACTATTTCTTGCACCATCCAAGTACTCCGATATTTTATAACCATTATCGGGATTAATATACGTGACCTTCTCAACAAATGAAAAGTCTCGAATCAAATGATACACTCTCGCTTCGTTTTTTCGATTGATTAACTTACTTGTTCCTTCACCCGGAACCCGCATAATATACTTACGGTCCCTAGCTAAGAACGAGAACGAACGATTGGTCATTCCCTTTTTCAATGGCATAATATTACCTATCTCATTCTTACTGACTTTGAGTACACGACTAATCAATGCAATGACTGAAGAGTTTAGCTGGGATGAGAGCCCATCAATTGTTCTCAAATCTTCATAAGTATTAATATCAACAACTTCATTCTCTGGAAGAATACGTGGAACAAAAGACTCAATAAGTGCATCGTTACCCAGTAACACATTTTCCCAGAACATTTGCTGTCTGGTTGGATCAGTCATTGCTTGCTTGAGCTCAACAGCAATTCGACTCGAAACATCCGATGCAACATACGCAACGCCAATCATCTTGATTCCAGGGTCTTCTTTCCCATTGCGTATGTGAAACTCACCTTGTCGTCCAATTCGAACCGGAGAATATGGATCTGCTTTTCGACTCACTAGATACCATGAATAAAAGTCCGCCTTGGAGAATGGATTTTCTTTCAACCAAACATCACCAGGTACAATATACGCATTCTCAAGTTGATCGGAAGCAAGCCCCAGAGAACAGATATTGTTGAATCGCTTATACTCTTCATTAAAGACAAGACTCACACCATACTGATCAATAAGGTATTCAAAACGCTCCTTCATAAAGCCGACAACAATCGTAATGTCCGTCACATCGGCTTGATGCAACTGACCGATTAAGCGTTCAATTAATCGCTCACCATTGACCTCAATAAGAGGTTTAGGCGTCGTGATGTTAAGAGGTACGCTACGCACACCAAACCCAGCGGCCAAAATGATTGCTCTCTTGGGGTTGTTGCAACTCATAAGTTTGAGTAATTTCTGTGTTGGCGTTCGATCTGAATAGAGCCAGTCATGATTAACCAACGACTTCAACGTTTTGTTTACTGTACCTAAGGAACACACCATCTTTTGGGAAAGCTCTCTTTGCGTCAGGTCAGATTGAAGTAAATAAAAAGAAGCCTGCTTTTCAAATATGTTCATTAATTTCACATCCGTTTATTTAATGAACATATTATAGCACACTTCTACCTATTGGAAGAATTCAAATTACTTAGTTGTTATGAAACAAAAATATCCTTTAATTATTAAGATTTCAGTTCTGGATGTTATACATCTTATATTAACAAAACATCTTTTCGTAACCGACTTTGACACTCCTGAGGTATTATTTACTGCGCAACCACTGATCACACACAGTGGGGTAGTGCTAGAACCTTCCTTCACGATGCAATAAATACATCAGCGTTTCTGCAAACCCTTGTTAATCCTTCCCAAAGTCCTTTTTTACCGAAACTAACGCTGCTGCTATAACTTGATCCATATTGTAATATCGATACATGCCTAGACGGCCTCCAAAGATGACATCAGGATAGTTCTTGGACGCATAATCTCGATACTTTGTAAATAGATGATTGTTTTCCCGATTGTTTATCGGATAATATGGTTCAACTCCACGTTTCCAATCCTGTGGATATTCATGAGTGACCACTGTCTTTCCTTTATTGCCGACGCCAAACTCGAAAAACTTGTGTTCGATAATCCGTGTAAATTTAGTATCAGAATCAGTATAATTGATGACCGCATTACCTTGGTAATTTTCCGAATCAATTGTTTGTGTATCAAAACGAAGAGAACGATACTCAAGCTCGCCAAATTTATAGTCAAAGAATTGATCAATCATCCCAGTAAATACGACCTTATCAAAGTCTTTGAGATAGCTGTCTTGACGTTCAAAAAAGTCTGTCTCAAGTTTTACATCAATATTCGAATGATTCAACATCTTCTCAACAATCTGAGTATAACCACCGATGGGAATTCCTTGATATGGATCGTTGAAATAATTATTGTCAAATGTCAGCCGGACAGGGAGCCGTTTAATAATAAACGCTGGTAACTCCTTAGGATCACGTCCCCACTGCTTAGCTGTATAATCCTTAATTAATTTATTATATATATCCGTTCCCACAAGTGAAATAGCCTGCTCTTCAAGATTCTCAGGCGCTTTACCATTCAATATTGATCTTTGATCATTAATCTTGGCTTCGGCTTCAGCCGGTGTAATTACGCCCCACATCTTATTGAAAGTATTCATATTAAACGGCAAGTTATATAACTCACCCTTGTAATTTGCAATCACTTCATTTGTAAATCGATTGAACTTTGCAAATTCTTGAATATAGTTCCAAACACTCTCATTCACTGTATGAAAGATATGAGCACCATATTGATGAACCTGAATGCCCTCAACTTCTTTAGTATATATATTTCCTGCAATGTGATTTCTCTTGTCAATTACGGTTATTTCATTCCCCTGTTTTGAAAGCTCATGGGCGCATACTGATCCAAAGAGGCCGGCACCAACAATTAATATTTTCATTATATTCCTACCATTCTATTAGAAAAAGCAACAGTCGGCTGTTAATTCTTTACAATTACTGCCATAAATTCATGCAAAGCATCTTGCCACGTTGGCAACTTGAACCCTGTAGCTTTGGTCTTGGACAGATCCAAGATCGAATGCCGTGGGCGCCATGCCTTTTGTGGATATTCGGCAGACGTAACTGGTAAGACCTTGGTATTGGTGTCCTTCAAGATCTCAGTGGCAAATTCATACCAGTTACATGAGTTGTCTTCAGACAAGTGATAAATGCCGTATTCCAGCTTTTGATCAATGGCAAACGTCATGAATTCAGCCAACGTCTTAGTCCAGCTTGGACGGCCGTATTGATCATTGACCACCGTTAACGTGTCATGCGTCTTGGCCAGATCTAACATGGTGTACACGAAGTTGTGACCGTATTGACCAAAGACCCAGCTAGTGCGGATGATGTAGTATTTCTTGGCGTACTTTTGAACAGCGAGTTCGCCTTCATACTTGGTGCGGCCATATTCGTTGCGTGGGGCTGGTTTGTGGTCAACGGTGTACAATTCGTCAGAATCACCATCAAAGACATAGTCAGTGGAAATATACACGATCGTCGCGTTATTTTCACCAGCTGCGATCGCCAAGTTCTTAGTGCCGTCAACGTTGACTTTCTGGTTGATGGCTTTGCCTTCGTCTTCGGCTTTATCAACGGCAGTGTAAGCGGCGCAGTGATAGATCACATCAGGTTGGAAGTCTTTAACGTAGGCGTTAACGGCATCGGCGTCGGTGATATCCAGTTCCATGGCATCAGTGGCACGATACTCGAGACCGCGACTGTCGAGCAAATGACGTAATTCAGTGCCGAGCTGACCGTTGGCACCAGTGATCAAAATTTTCATGTGAATTGTTCTCCTTGGAAGAAAAAGCGAAGCCAAGCGCTTCGCTTTTGATTGTTGCGACAATGATCGAAACGATTATTGGCCGCTCTTAGCGTATTTGGCTTCAACTTCAGCCTTTTCAGCTTGCCACCAGTCTTCGTGTTCGGTATACCACTGGATGGTATGCTTCAAACCGGACTCAAAGTCGGTGAATTTAGGTTCCCAGCCCAGCTCAGTGCGCAACTTGGTGGAATCAATCGCATAGCGCAAGTCATGGCCGGGACGATCTTTGACTTGTTCATAGTCAGAAGGATCTTTGCCCATGTCTTTTAAGATCATTTCCAAAACCGTCTTGTTGTCTTGTTCGCCGTCAGCGCCGATCAAGTAAGTTTCGCCGATCTTACCTTTGGTCAAAATGGTCCAAACGGCACGAGAATGGTCTTCGGTGTGGATCCAGTCACGAACATTCTTACCGGTGCCATAAAGCTTTGGCTTGATACCAGCTAAAATGTTCGTGATCTGGCGAGGAATGAACTTTTCGATATGTTGGTATGGGCCGTAGTTGTTTGAGCAGTTGGAGATCGTTGCTCGAACACCAAATGACCGGGTCCAACCATGCACTAACATGTCAGAAGCGGCTTTGGTTGAAGAATATGGAGAAGATGGGTTGTAGCGAGATTCAGTGGTGAACTTCTCGCCGACGCCTTCGCCATGACCCGGCAAGTCTTCGCGCAATGGCAGATCGCCATAAACTTCATCAGTGGACACATGATGGAAGCGGACGTCGTATTTACGCGCCGCTTCAAGCAACGTATAGGTACCGATAACGTTTGAATGCAGGAATGGACTTGGATCAAGTAAGGCGTTATCGTTGTGCGATTCTGCGGCATAGTGCACGCAAGCATCCACGTCAGCCATCAACTTGTCGACTAATGGCGCATCGCAGATATCCCCGACGACTAGTTGTACGCGATCGCCTAAGATGCTTTCAAGGTTAGCGCGGTTGCCAGCATAAGTCAGCTTATCCAATACCACGATCTGCACATCTGGATGATTGTTATAAACATAATGGACGAAGTTGGAACCGATGAAGCCGGCCCCGCCAGTTACCATAATTTTCATATTAGATCTCCCCGTAGACAAAGTTGTTGTCAGCGTCTTTGAGTTGTGGGTGGTGCTTGTCTTTTTCAGACATGATCAAGTGATCTGTGCTCATTGGCCAGTCGATGCCGATATCAGGATCATCAAACGCGATGCCACGATCTGCATCTGGGGCATAATAGCCTTCCACCTTGTAGCAGAAGTTCACGTTGTTAGTCAAGGTAATGAAGCCATGTGCGAAGCCCTTTGGGACCAACAATTGGCGATGATTGAATTCGGATAAAATGTACCCTTCCCATTGGCCATATGTTGGAGAACCTTTACGGATATCGACTAAGACGTCTTCAACAACACCAGTGACTACGCGAACCAGCTTGGTTTGGGCATCTTTACCGTATTGATAATGCATGCCGCGCAAGACACCCGCTTCAGCGGACAAAGATTGATTATCTTGGTTGAAGTCGTTGGTGATGCCAGCTTCGATGAACTTCTCACGCGTGTAGGTTTCAGTGAAGAACCCACGATTATCGCCGAACACATCGGTTTCGACTAACTTCACGTCTTGTAACTTGGTTGGAATGATCTTTAATGCCATGACTATTTGGCCTCCTGCTTAACTAACTGTAATAAGTATTGCCCATATTCCGTCTTCTTCAACGGCTGAGCGAGTTTCTCAACTTGCTTGATGTCGATATAACCCATCCGGTAGGCGATCTCTTCTAAACAAGAGATCTGTAAGTTCTGCCGGTGTTGGATCGACGCAATGAACGCCGACGCTGTTTGTAAGGACTCATGTGTGCCGGTATCAAGCCAAGCAAAACCGCGACCCATTAATTCAACATCCAGTTGTCCGCGACGTAAGTATTCTTGGTTGATATCAGTGATTTCCAGCTCACCACGCGCAGATGGCTTGATGTGCTTGGCGATTTCAACCACGTCGTTGTCATAGAAGTACAAACCAGTGACCGCATAGTTAGAGGCTGGATGTTCAGGCTTTTCAATGATGGACTTGGCGTGCATGTTCTCATCGAAATCGACGACCCCAAAGCGTTCCGGATCGTTGACATGATAACCAAAGACTGTGGCGCCAACTGGCTTAGAAGCAGCGCGTTGCAGCATCTTAGACAACCCACCGCCATAAAAGACGTTGTCGCCTAAGATCAAGCACACGGAATCATCCCCGATGAAGTCTGCAGCTAAGATAAACGCCTCAGCCAAGCCATTGGGGTGTTCTTGGACTTTATATTCTAAGTTCAAGCCCAAGTCATGCCCGTCACCAAAAAGTTCTTCAAAGCGTGGCAAATCTTTTGGCGTTGAGATCAACATAATGTCTTTGATCCCTGCCAACATCAAAGTTGACATTGGGTAATAGATCATTGGTTTGTCGTAAATCGGGATCAATTGCTTTGAGATCGCCCGAGTGATCGGATACAAACGTGTGCCGGACCCACCCGCTAGGATAATACCTTTCATTTTGAACAAATCCTCCATTCATGCTACCGCGTATGTCTCAGGCACGACTTTAAAGTCATCGACATGTTGAACCGTCTCCTCCTAACATGGGTTAGACAGTCCTAAGGGGCCTTGTCAAGGCTCGAGCTTTGTTGTTATGAACTCTACGATCATCCTTGGAATTCATCAGGTTCATGTACTGAGGTTCCAAAATAGAACGCTAAGGCCTGCAAAATACGGTAAGAGGCGTGCCCATCCCCATAGGGATTCTTAGCATCTGCCATTCGTTGATACTCTGCTCGGTCCTCCAATAATTGAACCATTGCTTTCTTGACTTCCGACGGATCAGTGCCGACAAGTTTCAATGTTCCGGCCTGAACACCTTCAGGCCTTTCGGTGGTATCTCGTAAAACAAGTACGGGCTTTCCCATTGATGGCGCTTCTTCTTGAACACCGCCAGAGTCAGTCATGATAAAGTAGCTGCGTGCCGCTAAATTATGAAAATCCACAACGTCCAATGGCTCGATGAGATGAATTCGAGAATCATTTCCAAGATATCGTTGAGCAAGCGACTGGACTACTGGGCTTAGATGAACAGGATAGACAATTTCGACGTCATCATGAGAATCGACTACTTCTCTCATTACTTTGAAGACACGTGCCATCGGTTCACCTTGATTTTCACGACGATGCATGGTCACTAAGATCATCTTTTTTGTGGAATCAACATCATCCAAAACGGCATGATGATAGTTTTCGCTAACGGTCTGTTTTAAGGCATCAATAGCAGTGTTACCAGTTACAAACACAGCGCTTACTTTATGTGATTCTTGTAGCAGATTTCGTTTGGACTGAGACGTAGGTGCAAAGTAAAGATCTGCGAGTACATCTGTCATCTGTCGGTTCATTTCTTCAGGGAAAGGACTATACTTGTTCCACGTACGAAGCCCCGCTTCCACATGACCGATTCGAGTCTTATGATAAAACGCCGCTATGCTCGCTGCTAGCGTGGTTGTCGTATCACCATGCACGAGCACAATGTCGGGCGTCTCATCGTCAATTATCTGGCCGAGCTTTAAAATTACATTACTGGTAATCTGATCTAAACTTTGCCTGTGCTTCATAATATTTAAATCATAATCTGGCACAATTTCAAAGATGTTCAGCACTTGATCCAACATCTGCCGGTGTTGTGCAGTGACAACGGTTACCGTTTCAAACTCTGCACTACGCTGCTTCAGAAGCAAGACAAGCGGTGCCATCTTTATAGCTTCTGGGCGAGTGCCAAAAACAGTCATAACTTTTATTTTCTTTGTCATTATTTTTCTCCAGTGAGCATACTCAAATTTGCACTACTTCCAGTGAGCCTCGAAATGATGGTGTGGCTTTCTTTTTTCCAGTGGAGGTAATTCGAGATAGTTTCCGTAATCATCACTGAGGATCTTTTCAGCCATCAGTGGGATCGGGCAGTTCAGTTCTTCAAAACTCGTTAGTCTACCTGATTGAAAATATTCAACTGGCCACACAGTATCGTATCCTCCGATTAAAACCGAACAATACCGTGAGGAGTTCAAAGGGTATTTCGCGCTCAAGTCTTGCAACTCGTGAAGATACCGTTTACTTCCTTTCATTCTATAAGGAGTATTTTTAAGCCACTTTAGAGTGCTAATCAACTTACCTGAATTTGATGAAGTCAAGCTTTGACTCGCATTTACCCATTTGTGAAATAATTTAGCCGCTGTCTTTCCGACTTTATGTGCTTCTGACAAATCCGAAGAACAACCATCCAAAATAAAAATATCAATATATATGCCCATCGGAATATCATCTCTAAATCCGTATTGTTGAATCAACTCAGTATTATTGTCAATATACTTTGGATATGGTGATTTATAGTTCTTGCAAGTTTCAGTGGAAAGTAAAGAATACCGATGCTCTCCACGAGATTTACAAATCGTTACGAAACGATTGTATTCTTCCCTTGGCATGATGATATCAATATCATCATCCCATGGAATGAACCCCTTATGCCTAAGTGCTCCAATCAAGGTGCCATAAGCTAAATAATACTGTAACTGAAATTCTTCACACAACTTGTTAAAGTCAGACAGTATATTCAGAGTTATGTGCTGAAATTCTTCAATATCTGTTATTGGTACTCCACTCAAAATAGCTCCTCCAAAACTGACAAAATTCTAAACCTTAGTCAACATTCGCTTGAACCTTGCTCTCATACGTTGATATGCAAAGACCACTTGCGCGCATAGTACCACTGGATGACTTGCAGCCATATACGAAGTTAGAACGATTAATCGACTTTGTTGCAGTATTTTAAGCTTACGCAACGTACTTTGAATACTCTTATTGATGCTTGTTGACTGTTGATGAATATACGTTTCGTTGGTGAGGAGGAGTGTGGTGTATCCCTTAGACTTCAGCTTAATTCCCAAGGTTGTCTCCTCCCCGTATAAGAACATTCGTTCATCATATCCTCCAACAGACAGGAACATACAACACCTAAGCATAATTAGCGCACCGGGAACGCATTCAACTTCAAGTTTGTCACAAAAATCAGCGTTATCCTGAGAGACGCCATGCCAACACAATCTAGAAATCAAGGTGTCGGAAAATGCATACTCAATAGGGCTGGGAATATTCCACGAAGTATCAGCAATTTTAGCACCATCTTTATTTAACTGAGTGGCAGAAACAACAGCGGCGGAGGAGTCTTCTAGGATAGCCTGTTTCATCTTAGATATGGTATCTTCAGTGATCGTAATATCAGGATTTGACAACAGCACTAGATCACATTTCAGTTCATTATAAGCGTATCGTATCCCGAAATTATTACCAGCTCCATATCCACCATTTTTTGGCGTAGACACCAGATAAACGTCGGAACTGCAAATCTTTTTTAGTTGAGCTAACGAATCATCCGTAGAGCAATTGTCAACAATCAATACACAATCCAGCACGCCGGAATCTTCCATATTCTTGACAAAGGTAGCCGTCGTCTCGTAGTCATTATAGTTCAAGACAACGCAACAACACCTTTCTTGACACCTTCCTGGTAGATTAACCATCATGCTCTTCCTCCAACTTAACTCCTACGTTTCAACATCAGCACACAAATCCGAGCCCACCGGGCAAGAAACAGCAATGAGTAATGTGATCGGATATGATGGACTACTTTGCCAGAAAACGACTGTGAATAGTCATTAAATGTATCAGTTTCTGTATTGCGAACCTCTAAATACTTAATTTTATTGCTTGGCAGATTTTTATGAAACCAGACAAGTAACAAATATTCGGATAAGAAACCGTCAACACGTGGAATTCTCTTATGTCCCTCAGCTTCCATTTGCACATCATATCGATCGAGTACATCAAAGAGCCATGCTGAATACTGTTCAAACAAGTGTCTCTTTGTAATCAACATGTTACCCCATGTCGCGAGTTTTCCGTATAGTACACGATTAAATGAGTCAACATATTCAGGATAGACGTCATGGATAATTTTCTCTATAGTCACCCAGTTGATGTCCTGTTCTTCTTTTGACTTATTGTTATACAATGTCCCATAACCAGCGTATTTTGCCGTTGGAAAGGATAATATAGCGTCCTTTTTCTGCAATATTTCTTCGATTTGTCGATCCGTTATAATGTCTTGATCATAAGAAGTGGATTTATCATGATAATCAAAGAAATATCGACGATAATGGACTAACCCAACATACTTAGACTTAATCGTGGAATTTTTCCATTCCCAATATTGCGCAGTTAATTCACAATAATAGGCATTCTCAGAAGAAATATTGATTCCAGTATTATCACGTTGCCAATTAGGATGCAAGGTTTGCAAATGATCATCGGACCCAACCTGAACAACTTGATAGCATTTAGGTAACTTCGTATCATCAAAATCTTTATGCGTAACTACAATTACTTTCAATTCTTCGTTCATTTTTATCAACCCCACACCTATTTTTTTAGACTCTCAAACAACTTCATTAATCTACGCCGATTTACAAGTATTCCAATGACAATCAGCACCAACACAGCATATCTTACAACGATATTTCTGTAGAGAAGCAATGAAATAAAAACGAAGAGCACTTCCATTATTGACAGCGCGAAAATAAAATTAACATTGTATGGCTGTGCTTCTGGCATTTTGTTGCGAATAACAATTTTCATGAATCCGTAGTGAGCTCCACTAAAAACCATGTAGCATACTAATGTTGTGTACCCAGCTGCAAGGTATCCAAATTTCGGTATGAAAACTAAGTTTAACAAGATATTCAAAACAGCACCAAGAACCGATGCCACCATCACAAATTTGTTTTCCTCAAAGAAGAACTCGACATTCGCAAATATGGGATAAAGAAAAATAAAAAATATCGATGCTGAAACGGGTGGAATAATATAAATAGCTTCGTAATATGCAGGCGGGGCAAAAATCTTGACCACCTCAGGACCAAAAAGCATAACCAGAACAGAAAGAATTGCCACCAAAGAAGTCAGAGCGTTTGTGGTGCTTCGAAGTTGAGAAAATTTTCTCTTTGAAATTTGATCATATGTATATGGAATAAACGAATTATTGATTGCATTCGTTACAAGTGCCATCAATGAAGAGATATTGTAAGCAACGCTATAGATGGCGGCCTTATCCTTCCCAACCAAAGCGCTAATCATAATGCGGTCGGATTGTTGCAATACAGTTTGTGATAGATAGTGAGGAATTAACGGAATATTAAACGCTAATGCAAACTTCCAATATTTTCTTACAAATCCTTGCTTTCCTTTTCTGAGGTTGTACAGGTAAAAGATGAAACCAATGCAAACTTCCACTAGCACGTATGAGATGACTCGCGCTTCAGCCTTATAAGTAGTGCTAAGGACTGCAATAATTCCGATTAGCGGTGTCAGAACGGATTGCAGTAATGTAACAATTACCAACAACTTATACTTGTACTCAAAACGTTGTCGTGCCGCCCAGAAGGAATATGCTGGGGTAAAATACAACTCAACGAACATTACCATCACAAATAATGTGGAGAGTCCAAATACTGAATTCCAAAAATTGTGGAAAATTAAATATATGATAAACACAACAGTCGTCACGACTGTTGTTAAGACTTGAAGTGACGAAGTGAACCCGTCCCTGTTATCTCTAAACTTAACCATCCCATTGTTAAACACACCATAGAATAAGTTGAGTGTAGCAAATATTGCTACAATTGAAGACCAAGATTGATACACTGAAAATACACCGAACTGTGCAGTCGTTAATATTCGTGTAAAAACTGGCACGGTAATCATCGATATACCTTTTTGAAGTATATTACAAACGGCAAACCAAACAGATGCCTTCAGCGGGGCAGAGAGTGCCTGGTATTTATGAATGTATTTATTGATAACTCCATCTTTCACGCGAGGTCTCCTTTCTGATCAATCAAAACTTCCTTCTTCCACGAGCATTTGTAGGTGCTCACAAGAATTTTTAATGCACAAATCCGAATAAAAAACGCCTCGGACATCCTTCCGCATTTTCTCAAATTCATCAGTGCTTTTCGTTAAAAGCTGTTTGAGATAATCGTGAAGTGCTAAGAAGTTATCTGTCTTAAAGCCAGGAGTTACATCCGAATAGTCGAAATATAAATCTCTATCCTGAGACAGATAATTATCCAGATCATAATCGAAAAAAACTATAGGTCTGTTTAACAAAAGAAAATCAATGTAACAACTCGAATAATCAGTAATCAAGATATCAGCATTTTTTTCAAGCCCTTGGCTATCAACGTCTGTACCAGTAAAGTCGACTATTCTGTCAAATTCGCCAGTGACATCCGGTTCTGCATTATGATAGTAATGTTTTTTTATAATAAATATCGAATTCGTATACTCCATCAATTGTTGCAACTTTGGTAAGTCTAAGATCTTGCTTACGTCAATCTTAACTTTTCCAGATTCACGATGAGTAGGCATGTACAATATCGTTTTGTTATGGTCTGGCAACGCTACGTGGCTAGGATCAACAGCTTTTTCAAAGAAAACATCATTGCGGGATTGTCCGCAAAGCCTAATGTGTTTTTCGTCAACACGGAAGGCACTTTGATAAATCTTTGCAAATGTTTCACTTGTTGCCAAGTAAAAAATTTTGCGAAGTGGATATTTTTTTAATTCCAGTGAGAGCTTCCATTGTTTATTTAATCTTTGCCCCGCGGCCTTGGAATCATCGTACATGATTTTCTTCAATGGAATGCCATGCCATTGATTTATAAACACCGCGTTGCCCATGCAGAACTCGTTAACGTCTCGGACGCTCGTGCAAATAAACACATATTTAGCTCGTAACTGTGCAACAATTCCCAAAAATGATGAGGCATATTCAACTGGTAGACCTTGATCCACTAAGGTTTGATATACCTCAGAGCTCTTAGTAATCCATACGGGCTTAATATCCGGACGATTCTTTATCACATACAGGTACTGATACTTTGGATTATCTGAAAACTTTGTTCCAAACCAAGCTCCGAACACGTACCGATTTTTACTTCTCGGAATAAGAACCGATAAAAACATGCCTAAAAACTTTAAGATTCTCAAATCATTTCCTCCAAGAAACCAATCTCACTTTGCTGCGTCCTTCTGGCCACGATAACGTATTTGATTTTCAAACAATATCATGGCAATTGGGATTATCATTGTCTTGTTGTAATCGAGAAAAGAAAGGCTCACGTTACTAATAAAAAGATATGTCAGCAGCATAATGCTAATAATTCCAGTCCTCATATAATAGTTCCCACGGGCAAGTAACATAACCGACCTTACAAACCAGCAAATAATCCATACTAGCATCAGGAGACCAAACTTATTTACAACTCCTAATAATCCAACATCACTCTGATAGTACATTCCATATGGTCCGCTAGTTAAATTGGAAGTAGATGGAACAAATCCCATACCAAGCAGTGGGTGCATCGTGATCTGATTGAAATAATATTTTACCTCATCAATACGGATTGCAACACCCGCATCCGTGTTCGTAAGTGTAGCAATCACAGTAGGCAATTTAAATATCGCAAGCCCTGCCACAAGTAAAACCACCATAACTATCAATAGGCTCTTGAAACCACGACTGATTTTTCTTGAAACTATTAATGCAATACAACTTGCTATCAATAAATATACAACAAGGCTTCTTCCTTTTGCCACAAAGATGAGGTTAAATAGTATAATTATCGAAATGAAACCATACTTATTAAATATTCGAAATTCACGGTTTTCTTCGAGTGATTGTCCAAATGAAATCAAAAATCCGAGGATATAAAGAATTGAAGCAAGATTATATCTTGGACTACCATACCGCACAGATATGCTCGTGCCGAGTTGCAAAATATCGTTCCCGCGGAGTAAAAACACATATTCAATTATAGAGACGATAGTTACAAGTAGTGCCGAAATCACAATCACTTTCTTGATAACTTCAACAATTTCTGTCTTAAATGACATTGAATAAAAACAATAGTATGAAAGCATTGGGGTATAATAATACATTGCATCCTTCAAAATCATTCTTCCGGAGCTCCCATACTGAAGAACAGAACTAAACATTTCAACAGCAATGAGAATCATAAAAAAATACCACAACGAGCGATACTGTTCCATTTTTCTGATGCGCAATTTATCGACGAATAAAATCTGAATGATGATGAACACGATGCTGACGAATAGTAGAATCATGTACTGTAAGTCGTTGAAGTATACATGTGGAGCAATCAATGAACCCAGTCCAAAAAGACGACTCATTGAAGCAGCAACAAACACGGTATAAATATAAGCAACTATAGTGCTCTTCTTATTTTGTTCCACGCATTTCACCTATTCTTTGATGGCGATCTGTTCGTACAATGCAGTTAAACGTTCCTCCATAATTTCCCAGCTGAACGCATTTTTATAGAGTGTCCGCCCTCGTCTTCCCATGGCATTCCATGCATCCCGATTCATGATGAGTTCATTAATTCCGTTCAGGAGACTGGACTGACTTTTCTCTACGACGGCACCAAGATCGTGATCAGCAATAATTTTGTCGACACCTGTATTTCTGAACATAATTATAGGTTTTCCAAGAGCGAGTGCCTCGTAAAACTTATTGGGTGCAGCATATCTATGGTTCGGAATCGCAGGATCATAGAGCGCTATCATTAAATCACAGCTCGCTTCCAAGCGAAGAACATCTTGATAGCTCATCTTTCCGTACCAAAAAATATTCTTGGAATTTCTTGCACGTTCGGCAACCATCGTTGATAGAGCACCGATTCCACCAATGTGCAACTCCAAGTTAGGGATCAGTTCCACCGTGTCTAGCATTAACGAGATACACCTGTCTTCAACAAGATTTCCTACGTATACCATCCTTGTTTTTCTAGGATGACTATCTGAAGGAAAATTTTCATGGTCTATTTCAGAAAACTGAGATTGCGCTGGCGAGTTTTCAATCACGAATAAGCGTTGGGGGTTTGCCGGTGAAATCTGTTGACGCCGTTGTTCACTACATATGATAACGGCATCAGCATGATTAATTACCCATGTCTCAAATACTCTGCCAAGCTTGCGTACAGTTGCGCTACCGTGGGCTGTGTCTGCGAAGTAATCAAACACGTCATAAACCAGTTTTTTTCTGAAAATAACCCACGGAATTAATGCAGGCAATATAGTATGCAGATCACACGCATGAATGCAATCATAGCTCTTACGATTCATAATCAGCCATTTTGATGAAAGTACAACATAACGAATAAATGCTTTAGCATTGTTCTTCATGCCAACTCCCCAACCAGCTTTGATACCTATCCTTACTATCGGTACATCTCCATTTTTCAAGTTCAAAAAACTTTGTGTTATTGAATGTGTACTGGCTCGATCCCATGCCAGGACTTTGGGTTCTATTCCATTTATATTGATCATGGAATTGACCTCTTTTTCAACTCGAGGATCTGGATTCACCCCATTGGAACGCAATAAAATTACTCTCATCTTATCCTACCGTATCTCAACTCAATGGCTGCTGTGTTCATGTTCATGATTCATGTTCAAGTCATTTTTAATCTTGGTGGTACTGATCTCCTTCGTTCTAGAAACGTAGCAAACCTCAACGCCTTCCTCGGTCAAGAAATCAAATTTTCCTTTCCAATCGTCTCCCATGACAAAGGTATCAATCGCATATCGATGCATGTCACTTCGTTTTTGATCCCAATTCTCCTCCGGAATAACTAAGTCAACATATCTAATAGCTTCAAGCAATTGCTTTCTCTGATCATAACTGAAATACGTTTTTTTTTGTTTCTTTTTCCAATTAAACTCATCTGTAGATAGCGCAACAATCAGATAGTCTCCTTTCGCCTTTGCACGTCGTAATAGATTTATATGTCCATAATGCAATAGATCAAATGTTCCATATGTAATTACTCGTTTCATCAGATGATACCTCCGGATTCAATTAAAGATTACAATTGCAAATGACCATTACCATCACTATTGATGAACATTTGCGTCAAACAAATCTTCATATTCTTTAGCTATTTTTTCCCAACTGTATGCTTGATTAATTCGCATCTTTGCCTTTTCACCAAGTTGATGAATTTGATCGGCCCCTAGCTCGTCTGCATGATTAACTAACTGTGACAAGCTTCCAGAGTCTTTGTTCCAATAATAAGCCGCATCTTCAGCAACTTCTCGATTAAACCCAACGTTCAACAGTAAATTTAAATCTGTACTTCCAAGGGCTTCTAGAAGACTTGGATTAGTTCCGCCAACTTCATGTCCATGAAAATAACCATATGCCTGTTCGCGAATCTTCTTCAACAATTCTGTATCATACACAGTACCGACGAATTTAATGCGGGGATCACTCTTGAAATGCAGCTTTTTCTCAAGCTTGTTCAGAAATTCTTCATCAGAGGTTGTAATAATTGCAAAATCTTTGGTTGACCTTGACTTCATGAACTCCTTAATCATAGTTTCAAAATTATTTTCTGGAACAAATCGACCTACCACTAAATAATAATTTTTTGGACTTAGCCGGTGTTTAGCATACCAGTCCAGTAATTTTGAGTTTTCATCGGTAAGTATTGATTTTTTAGTGTCTGCACCATAAGCAATGAACGTTGTCTTCGGCCTATATTGGCGGTAGTCGGTCCTTATGTACGCCTCAATATTTTTACTATCACAAACCAGCAAGTCAGCATGTTTAACCATCAGACGTTCTGAATATTTCCAATAACGACGCACTGG
Organism: Lacticaseibacillus salsurae; assembly: GCF_045862175.1. Lineage (NCBI taxonomy): Bacteria > Bacillati > Bacillota > Bacilli > Lactobacillales > Lactobacillaceae > Lacticaseibacillus > Lacticaseibacillus salsurae. The sequence continues at coordinate 20,751 of NZ_BAAFZI010000042.1, forward strand.
CGCGCTCCATTTTGCTCGTTTCCACTCGTGCCCATCTGGATTGACGTAAAGTTTGCCACCAAGAGCATGAATTTCTTTGGCGAAGTATCCAATAAAGGGCCCGATGCGGCAAGCAAGAACATAAAAAATGGGATGTGAAATTTCTGGCCGCGCTTGGCAATACCTAATGCAATGTCTCAAGGCAGCAACGTCATAATAGATTGCCTTTGCAGGTCCGATTTCAGGTACATTAATGTCAAAGCACTTCGCCCCGTTATGCTCATATCGTTTCGTGTCCTTGCCCAATCGCGCAACATGATATCGAATAGAACCATTGGTCTGCAATCGAGTTAACATTTCTACAAATGTTTCGAAGCCACCATATGCAGCCGGAATTCCTTTACTCCCGACGATAAAAACCTGCTGTTTCTTGGTATGATAATCAGGATTTGTCTTGTGCACTGGTAATTCGGCGACTGACAAACCGTTTACTCTAATCTGGTTGCTCATTTGTTATGACTCCCTTAGCGTAATAATTGCTCATTTCCTAATAACGCCGATGTTGAATGTGATTGCTCACCTGAATATCCCTTTTTGTTGTGTACAAAGACAAAGATTAAAAAACCGATTGATTTTAGAAACGACTTAGTTTTTAGTATAACTCATTCGATTGCAACCTCAACTTCATAAAATCGCTTTCTCATCGATGAAATAATTCTGTAATAGAATAATCTAGAGCACCTTTGCAAAATTACGGTATTTTTTGAAAATTCCTGATTAATGAAATAATCAAATTATTCATACAAAGCATCTTCCAAAACACCTTAACATTCTTGCACAAGAACCATTGGGTGGCAACTGATTGTTTTACTACCCACTTTTTAATCTGCTAGAACGTGTCACTAGTCTACAATATTCCTCCAAAAACTGTCATCTATGCAAAAAGCTGCGAGGGCAAACGTCCTTGAAGCTCTCTATCTTTAGTCACCTTTAACCATCACATATATTTTCTTCAATTCACCCACGTAAATCCCCACCCCACGATAGCGCATCCCCATCGCTTTCACGATCTCTGCTTGTGTTAAACCATCTCGCAATAAATGCAACACTTCTTGATCATATTGTGGTAACTTGCGAATCGGCTGATTTGCCGTGGCATGCTCTTCCGGCGTTGCTTGCGTCAGAAATCGATAATGCATCTGCATTTTTCTAGTCGCAATTGCATCGTAAGCAGGAGATAACCACACGTTCATAACGCCAAAATCGGGTCAAGGCACATCTCTATGATGTGTCTTGGCCCGATTTTCTATTGCTAGTCCAGACTAATGTTCCATGGCAAGTATGGCGCCAGC
>NZ_BAAFZI010000043.1:0-21074 GCF_045862175.1 Lacticaseibacillus salsurae
GGTCTGGTAACTTGAGGCACTGATTGGCAAGTTGCCTAAAGTTGATACGATGAAGAAACTCTTGGAACAAAACGAGCCCGGCGTCATTTGAAAGTTGACCGCCGTCGGCGGTCACAGTCACATTGGTATTGCATTGCAGGGATAAGCTGGTTAAAGTTGAGATGGTGTGAAGCCTCGCTTTCGTGATGGTTTTTATCGACTCAACCTTAGCATATAGGCGCACCCAATGGGTGAAACACCAAAGCAGCGCAGTCCCGTGTGAATCGTGGGATTGCGCTGCTTTTTTGAAATTCTATGAATAATCCAGGTTAAATTAGTTCGTTCAAGTCGAGGGCGTAAATAACCGTCACTAGTGGCAACTGTTGTCCCTGACACTCTCTGCCACGAATCTGTTATAGTTACTGTTTTCCAGTATGAATTTACGTCACCGCCGCTATAACTACCTTCAGTTTGAGAGTTGAGCGTCCATGAAATGTTGCTTGATCCAGTACCACTTGTATATTTTGCATATACGCTATAAGTTAAAATATCGCCTTTTTTAACTTGGATATATTGGCTTAACCCACTCAAATCATATGTTGTCTGCATCACAGCTAATCCTTTATAGGTATCTGTAGTTTTTGTCCACATAACGGATCCGTTCCATGATGCTAGGTTGTCAAAATTCTGAGTATCTGTGTACAGATTAGTCCCCACAGCACTGTTATTAACTTGAGTTTGAACATTAGATATAGTCTCATTAATTCCACCAGCAGTTGCCGTAATCTGGTTCTGCGCCCATGTCTGCGTCGCATAGCCAGATAAGCCTTTAGTCAAGTCACTCTCAGTCAGCGTCAACGCCAATTGGTCTTGCGCCGCTTTGATGTCAATGGCCTGTTGTTTGACGGTCTGATTGATTGTGTCAACCACAGACGTGTCCGCTTTGAGTGTCAGCCCGTTAGCCGTCTGCTCAGCAAGCGACTTGGTCGTGGTCACCGTCTGATTGACCGCATCAACTGTTGATTGATTGGCTTTGAGTTGAATGTCGTGCGAGTTCTGATCAATCTCAGTTGCTTGATCGTTAACTGTTTGACTAATGGTATCAACGCTAGTTTTGGTCGCTAATGTCCCAATAGTTGACTGGTTTTGCTTAGCTAGTGTGCTAACCGTATCCACTGTGCCGGCTAGCGTGTTATAAGTCGTTTGGCTAACTTTATTGGCTAGCTCACCATTGATATCTGTAAATTGCTGCTGCACATCTTCTGGTGCCGCCGACCAATCAGTAGCTTTGTCGCCACATTCAAACTGCATGTTATATACAGTAACTGTTCTTGTAGTAGCGACGTTATCCATACGCATTTGAATTCCGTTCGCCTTACCACTTGTAGTCCAACCTGACTGCCATTGAACAGTACGCACAACGTGTCCGTTATCCTTCATAGCCTCCACATCATTGAAGCATTGCCATGGCATTTGGTTAAATTGAGGTTGTATAGTCCCATACGCCCCCGTACCAACGCTTGTATAATCAAAAGACACGGTGACATACTCGCCGTCTTTGAAAGACGCTTGACTGATTGTTCCAAATGTGAACAACCATTTGTTTTCGCTAGTCTGATTAGCACGGCCGGAACCTTGCATTTGCCACGGTTCACCTGTGCCAGCTAGATAGTTACGCGCGCCGATTACAAGATTGTTGTACTTGTTCAAAGCGTCTTTAGCATTACTAATCGCCGTATTTGAGTTACCGAGTGCACTTGTTGCGTCACCTTGTGCCTTGTTTGCCGCACTAATGGCATCAGCCGCATCACTAGCCGCCGTGGCCGCTTGCGATTTGACAGTAGCCATGGTGTTAGATACTTCGGTTGCCAGTTGCTTAGCAGCACTTGCCGCATCATTGGCCGCGTTGGCGGTATTCGTAGCAAGGCCAGACGCTTCAACCGCAGATTGAGCGTTAGTCACCGCTAGGTCAGCATTTTTGACTGCCTGTGCCGTGTCAGTCTGTGCCTGAGATAAAGTATTATTGACAGTATCTAGGGCCGCATCGACATCGGCCTTGTTTTGCGTGATTAGAGTGCTATTTGCCGCTACGTCTTTGGATAGCTGCGCTTGTGTGTCATCATTGGCTTTGAGCTTGACTTGTAGATCGGCTATGTCCTGCTTGGCGACCTGTAAATTAGCATCAGCGGCGGACATGTCGGCATTGAGCTGGACAAGAGCGTCGTCAACGTCGTGAGCGATTTGACGACCAGTAGCACTGGTTACAAGCTCAGTCCAAACGCCATTAGTAAACGTCTTGACGACGTCTTCTTTTTTACCATCGATTAATTCAGTGGTGTACCAAATATCGCCTTCTCTAGGATTAAATGGTTCAGTATCACCATAAAAATTGGTGTTTTTACCATTTGCAGAAACTGCCGCGTAATCAGCTTGATTTTTGGCTTCTGCGACTGCCGCTTGAACGATTGATAACGCGTTGGATTGTTGACTAAACACAGACGTTTTAACCGTCCCAGCAACTAAACTAGTCACGCGTCTAGCCATCGGATCATAGTGTAATTCGTTGACCTTGGCCGTGACATCAATGTTGTATTCGGGGACAAACAGAGTAACGGTATCAAATAGTCCAAGTTGCTCCAAAGTAGCTAGCTTACCCTCAAGTTCACTGCTACCACTCAACTCCAAGACATCTAATGAGATCGTGACGGATGGCTTATCAACGCCTGTGTTGGCTGATTTTGTAAACCAGTCTTTCGCCCAGCCATCAATAGCCGCCACAATCTGCTTATCCGTCATATCCTCGGTAACGGTAATTTCTTGTGAAGCATCCACAGGCTTAATGTGGACATAAGGGTAATTACCAATATATTTACTATCAACGGTAGCGCCGCGAATGAGCGATGTGCCACCATCGACAGTTTTAGAGTAATAAGGGTAAATGCGTGTAACCACAGATGAAGTGTCAATCGCATATTTTAGACCACTGATATTTTTACCAAGTCGAAACGTCGTGACGTCATCATAACCGCGTCGAGCTAGTAAGCTGATTCGGTCATTCTCACGCTTGATTTCACCGCCCCAGATTTGGAGCAGTGAACCCGTCGTCCCAGCAATGGCTTCAAGTGGCGACACCATTTGAAAATGGGTCGAACTTTTCGTCGTAATATCGGATGCGAACTCGAAGTGGGTGTCTGATTGAACCGCATTTTGTAAGTTAGTCATCGCCGTTTGACCATCGGCATCACTAATCGCTAAGTCAGTGATTAAGTTACTACCTAAGTCGTTGGTGATTGAATAAGCGGTGATTGTCACATTTTCACCAGTGATATCTAACTCTAAATCTGATATCCGAAATGCGTGTTCATCATCGCGGCTGTTGGGCTTCGCCAAGATAATCGCATCTTCGATTAGATCATCATAGCGCTGACCACTCACCGGATAAGTCGCCGTTAATTCCAATATATCGTTAGCTTTTTCGACGACTTCGGCATCGTAGAGTTCAGGCAACGCACCTAAGCCATTATCATTGAACGACGTTGTTGTCGCTTCATATAAAGTTGGAATCATAGAGTGCGCCACCTCGGTTCAATGGATGCCGTAGCGCCAGAAACGCTAATGGTATTTTTGCCAGAATTAAGTAACGGAAATTGAGAATGCGACATAGTTTTATTGAGATTATAAATATCACCAGACTTAGTCCAATATGCATCTTGGATTGACGAATCAATAATAATCCCTGATTCAATACCTTTGAAATTATACACTGACTTATTAACAGTAAGACTAATGTCGCCCGTCCCCGTTAGCGTAATTATTGGCTTTGAAGCATAGGGGTGTGGGTTTGTGAGTGTTGCAGTATCAGTTACCGAAACAGAATCATTATTAATATCGTATTTAAACGGTGCGGCAGACACTTTAATAGATAACGCTAAGTAATCCACCGTCTTCATCGGTCGAGTTGTTTCAATAACATCAGCGGAAACGATTTGATAAACGTATTCGTTATCTAAATAAAAATTGGCGTCGAGATATGAACCACTATCTAAAACGTTGAGTAGCTTATCACGGTTCACTGACGCGTTACCTTTGATACCAACTGACATCGTAAACGTGCGATTTTCGTATGCCGCGTCATCATAGATCAAGGCACGGTCTAATTTGACCGGCGTAGTGTTAAGCGTGAGCTTGCGAGCAGGGCGCGGAATGTCAAACCACTCAGTGATGACTGCGTTGATATCGACGCTCTTTAGCCCGTTAATTGTAAATTGACCTGGTAACACATTAGGCACCTCCTATTGCTAACTTGTGAGCCTTGTTGTCTTTAGTGATACCTTCGACAACTGCTGCCTTAATTTTCTTGATCGTGGCATTACTGGTATCGGCTAGGACATTGACAGTAACATTAGTTGTCCCAGCATTTGCCATTTCTTCTGCAACGGCCTTTTTGACATAGCCCATGAGTTTATCTAACGGTGCAACAGCTTCAGCACCTGCTTCACCTACGCCGTGAACTTGACCGCCATTAGCAAACAGGGTTGGCTTGTTGAAAATACCACCAGCCGCGTGCCAGGCAACGGACAAATGTGGAATTGATCCCTTGAGCAAGTCCCCAATTTTCCAACCTGATGGCGAAATCCCAAAGTGTGGCATCGGGATATGTGGCCACGAAATATGGAAATTAAAGAATCCTTTGATGGCGTTAATGATGCCACGAATAACGTTCTTGGCGGCATTCATCGGGCCAGTAATAGCATTCTTAATTCCGTTCCAAACTGAGCGAGTAACAGACTTGATTCCGTTCCAAACACCAGACACAGTAGACCTTACCGAATTGACTGCCGATGAAACGGCGGACTTGATCCCATTCCAGACGCCTGAAATAACAGACTTAATCGAATTCCATACCGATGATGAAATCGACTTGATCCCATTCCACGCGCTAGTCACCGCTGATTTAACAGCATTCACTGCAGATGATACCAGTGATTTAATCCCATTCCAGATTGATGACAAGAACGACTTAATGGCATTAAAAACAGATGAAGTAACTGACTTAATGCTGTTCCAAACGCCACTGATGAAGTTCTTGATACCATTGATGATTGGCGTCAATATCGCTTTAACACTGTTCCAGATATTGACTAAAAACGTCTTAACTGCGTTGAAAACATTACTGGTTGTGGTGCTGATTGCGTTCCATGCTGTACTGATGACATTACCAATAGCAGCTAGGATTGGGCCAAAGAATGCCTTAATGCCATTCCAGATTGTAGTAATCACTGCTTTAATGAGATTCATCGCTGTGGTGATAATGGCTTTCCAAATTTCAATTTGCGTCCCAATAATCACCGCAATGGCTGTAATCGCAACAGTAAACACCGCTTTGATACCATCCCAGATTACGGTGAAAAAAGTCTTTATCCCATTCCAGATTGTCGTAATCACATTCGCAATCGATGTAAAAATTGGCGTCACAAACGCGACAATTCCATTAAGTGCAATATTAAAAATATTTTTGATGCCATCCCACAGTCCACTAAAGAATGTGGATATTCCGGTCCAAGTCGTCTTAATGAATGTCGTGATAGCAGTCATTGAGGTGTTAAAGACATTTTGAATGCCTGTCCATAAACTGCTGAAAAATCCGGTGATTCCAGACCACACGCCTTTAAGCCATTTAACAATAGATCCCCAGTTTTTAATAACGGCGATAATGGCAACGATAGCGGCAATAACCCCAGCAATGACGCCGATAATAGGTAAAATCGTTCCGGTAAGCAAAGCCATAAAACCTCCAGCGGTTGTAGCTGCTGCACCTATCGCACCTATTGCGGAGGATACACCGCCAATTATAGTAATTATGCTTGCGATAATTGGTGCAATCACCGCAATACCTGCTGCTATTGCAGCAGCAATTGTAACGACTTTTTGGCCTGCTGGTGACATTTTGTTAAACGCATCAATCAATTTTTTGATACCTTCAATGAGTGGTTCAACCATTTCGGCTAAACTACTTTTTAGCTTGGCTAGTGATCCCGCCAGTTTTTCACCGGGGCTCTGCTTACTTAAATCTTTAGCCGATCCGGTAACCTTATCTAGACCACCTTTAGTGTCAAACAATGCTAGGGTTGCGTTTTTACCAAGGTCTTCGAATTGAGTTCCAAGTAAACTAAGCGCTGCTTGTTGTTCCGAGGGATCCATTTTCTTGAGGTCCTTACCGACGGAATCCATAACGTCTTTAACAGTCGCTTTACCACCTTGCCACTGCTTGAACATGGTCTTAGTGGAGTTTGAAAATGAACCTAAGTTACCTTCAAACGTCCCATCACCTAAGCGAATCTGAAACTCTTTGACGGCATCGGCAACTTTGTCGGTGTTCATTGCACCGCCCTTCATCCCTTTTGCAAGGATGTCGGTGAAGTCCTTGGCGGACAATCCGGCCGTTTGCATCAATGGTGAATATTCATTGATGGTATCTAAAAAGTCGTCTGAATTATTCAGCCCGTTTTGGAATCCAGCAGTCAGATAATCAAATGCTTGATCAGCACTAAGTCCAAAGTGGTCCATTAAGACTTTTGCAGATTTTGCACTATCAGTAAAATCAACGCCAAAAGTTTTATTCAGACCTGCAACTTTATTAGACACGCTGGATAAATCGGCATTATTTAAATCGCCAAAGTAATTCTTAGCTGCTAACACTGCTTCGCCAGCATCATTGACATCGGGCACAATGCCTTGTTGCATGACATTTTCAACAACGGAACCGAGATTCTTTGCCTCGCTCGCACTCATCCCAAACGACCGCTGGGCTTGAGATTGAAAGTCTTGTAATGACGTGACTGTTTCGATGACTTGACCACCAAGTTCAGAAGCTTTGTCTGTGATGCCAGATAGGCCGTCAGCAGCTTCCATGAGATTGCTGGTATCAAGTTTTTTGCTGATACCACCTAACGCATCGCCAGTAGTATCAGCCTGCGTATCTAATCCTTTTAAATCAGACCGCAGGGCATCAATCGAGCCACCGTCGTCAATCCCTTTTAATGCCGCTTTAAATTTATCAAAATCAGCACTGTTGGACGTAACTGTTCGACCAATTTTGTTGATCGCAGTATTGAGTTCAGCACTAGACGCTCGACCCTCAGCAATTGCTGAAGTCAATTTTGGACCAAGGACATCAGCAAAATCAGTAACTGATTTACCCGACGCTTCAAAATATGAACTCAGTTGTTTTGTCGATGATTCAAGAGAGGTCTGTGACGTCTTGCTTGCGGCTAGTTGACCTTGATAGGACTTGAGTTTACCTTCAGTAGCTACAACTTCACGTTGAAACGCGCGATATTCTTCTTCACCCAAATCACCAGATTTAAATTGAGCATCGACTTGGGACTGAACTTGTTTCAAAGTTCCCAGTCGGTCGCTAGTGTTTTGAATCTGCTTAGCTAAAAGTGATTGTTTCTGTGCAATCAAATCAGTATTACCGGGATTGAACTTTAACAGGCTATCAACTTGTCGCAACTCTTTATTGACGTCAGTGGTTCGTTTATCGACGTCAGATAAAGCTTTATCAAGCTTTGTAGTATTCCCATCAAAATCAATGGTAATCCCACGAATATTTCCTTTACTCATGTGTTACCTCCTTTCGTTAAAATGCGTCAAAGTCCGCTTGTGTCGCTTTTCTACTCCGCGGTTTCGATTCAGCATCATGCGCTTTGACATATTCGACAACTTGATCAAGCACCTGACCAATAGACATGTCACCAAGCTCTTGGATCGTAAAACCCATAACCTTGGCCATATATAAAAATGAATCAGAATCTATTTTTTCATCTGTTTGGTAGGTGCTTTCAAGTTTTTTGTTGAGCTAAAAAGTGATGCCAACATTTCCGAAATCACATTCATCACGTCACCTAGCGGAAATTCTTCAAAACCGCTAAGCCACTTCGTCATTTCTGGAATACTATCGTCAGCAATCTTGGCAAACATCCACGTCACTTGATACAAAATTGAGAAATCCAATTGTGCGATGTCGGAATAATCGACTTTAGAAAAATCGACGGTATCGCCCTCACCAAGTGATCCAAAGACTTTTGATAACTTAATCATGTCTGCAAAAAAATCAGTACCAAATTGAGCCTTATAAAGCACCGTGGTGGCCGCGTTTGATTTCAACGGGATTTGTTTACCGTCAGGTAAATCAATAACCTTTAACATGTGTTTTTACCTCCGTTCCCCCGCCGCCCGTGGGCAATTACGACATTCAAAAGCGAGGCTAGTCTATTACTACCTACAAATAATCAAGTCCGGCTATCCTGCTTTATACTGTTGGGGCTGTACCAGGAATTTGAACTGCATCGAAGAATTTGGCGTAAGATGGCTTGTCGGTAGAAACTTTCCCGTGTGAGCGCGCAGCATATGGATCAGGTGCGGCGGTGAAACTCAATTCAGTCGTGTTAGGAGAGATTTTATCCGCTTTAGTGCTAGACCCAATGCCAGGACGGGTCGCTGTGACGTTAAAGAGAATGTGACGGGTTTTATTCTTGTCCCCATCAAACTCAAACATCAAAGCGAATTGCTTGGGGTTAGCGTTGGTGTCGTCTACCTGCATCCCAGTAACTTCATCGACCTTTTCGCTAAAGACATCTTGCATAAACTCGTCGTTAATGCGCGCAATTGTCAACTTGCCACTATAACCTTGGTTAGATACAGCCGTGTAGTACTTGGTGTTATCAGCGTAGAAGTCTTCAGAATCACCTTCTGCGTCGATACTAATTTCGGTTGAACCTGGCATTGCTTTGACTGCGCTATATTGCAACGCTTCGCCGGTATCGGTCACAAGCGCGTAATGGGCGTTAGTCAGACCGAATTCAACTTTGTTTTCTGGATTTTCAGTCATGTGTTGATTCTCCTTTTTCTAGATAATAGATTCGCTCAAACATTTTTTCGGTGTCGATATATTCATCGCCATCGCAGTCATAAGCGAAGTCGTGAGCATCAAAAAAGGACTCGATGGTTTGTTCAGCTTTCGGGTCCTTATTCTCAAAATAAAATTCAATACGATAGGTGTAATCGCGGTGATAAATCATATCATCGGCATACATATCATCGCGTCCAGTGTCAACGATAGCGATATAGGGTAATGGTGGTGCAGTGCCTGGTTTCCAAGCACCATAAACCGTCGGCACGATTGCATCAAGTCCAGCGATCAACTCAGGTAACATTAGCTTAACCGCCTTTCAACGCTTTTAACGAAGTTCTCCGCCGCTGTGTCAGCGACGGGCGCAATGTGAACTTCACCGGCTGTTCTTCCCCCATCACGATTAACGTGTCCGTTTTCCAAAGGACTGGTCAGGCCAGGGCGAGTACGATTGTACACACGCATAGTTTTACCTTCGCGCTTCTTCGACCAGCCCCTACGATAACTACCTTTGCGTTTCGGTGAGTTAGCTTTTAATTCGGCGACGGCTTCTTTGGCCACTTCATCTTGAGCTTCATCGACGGCGTCCCAGACTTCTTTTTTGTAGTCAGATAAAATATCCGACAAATCAATCTGCTTTGCCAACATCGCTCACCTTCCTTTCAAGGTAGATTTCAAGTTCATCATCATTGCGCTGATACGTGCGAACGACTGAATAACGAACACCGCGATAGTCAACGGCAAGTTCGCCGTTGTATTCAAACGTGTGGATAATGAGTTCAACTTCTGGACGAATGCCAGCTTGTGCCGCGGCGTAAAACTCACCCATCGCGATTGGCTTAGCGCTTGCCATAACGGTTGTTTTATCCTCTTTAGGGATTTGATTACCATAATCATCTTTGGTAAAGCCGCCAGTGCCAATCAACGTAACATCCTCAGACCAATCATTCATTAGCGCTCACCTCTGAATTACTCTCCGGCTTAGACCGAATCATGAGGTTATGCAAACGATATTGAAGGTTGCGCGGCATCACACCTTCACCGCGATTTTTCCATCGCCAAGCGGCATAATCGATCATAAACATCTGGCCAGTGAGGTCAGTGACATCGACATCTTTGTCCACGGTCAGCTCATGACTGACTGAATCTAAAATCGCATTCAGGTAGTTATCGCGGGCTGTGCCAGTGACGCCAATGTTTGCTTTAAGTAAATCGAGGTTGCTCAATGACTTCGTTTCATCAGCCATTTAAAACACCTCCCTAAGCAAACGTGACGCTGCTACCACGGGACCAGTCAGAGCCGGTAATTTCGGCCGTGTTGAGATATGCTGCCTTAGCAATATCCGTGTCACCTTGCCCGACTTCTGGATAGGCCATGACGTTAAACATGATCTTATCGCCGGATACATGCGCTGGCACGTCACTAGCTGCCAAGGTCCAAGACGTGGTTTCAGAATAACCCATGTAGATTTCATCTTTGCCAGTCTTATTCGCATCGCCATAATGGACGACATATGATTTCGCCCCGTCAACGGCGCTCCACGCGACGGTCACACTACCGTCTTCGTTAAGCGTTGCAGACGCGCCGCTAGGGGCCGCTATTTTGACGCTTCAGTGCCGTCAGCAGCTGGGGCGGTTGCAGCATCACCAAAAGTGATAAAGACGCCGGCAGCGGCATCGGTAACTTCAACGTCAAAACGAATTGCGGCATACAAGCCACGGCCATAACGTGGATCGATGGTAAAGTCCACAGACACACCAATGCGATCAAACAATCGAGCAAATCGTGGCCCATCGCCTAAGAAAGCTACCATATCACCCTGCTTACCAAATGCCTTATCCTTTACGCGACTAATCGGCATACCAAATAACGCCTTGCCAGTTTGCGCAGTAACATCTTTTTGGAGTAAGTAGTTACCGTCAGAATCTTTGAGCTTATCCAAATAGTTAAATCCGGATTGAGTAACCGTAAAGCCCAACGTATATGCCGGATCAAAGTAAGTGTTTGAAATATCCTTGATTTCATCAAGCGTCTTTACAGACTTAGCAGTGGCAGTTTTCATTACCTGAGAAACAGCATAATTCTTGGTATTTGCAACGATTTGACGAAGTTGTTCACCAATAATGTTTTTGAAGTCTTGGACATCTTGTAAATCTTCTTCGGAATAGGTGATTTGACCACGACGAGTCTCAACTTTCCAATCAACCGGACGAGTTGCAGGTTTACCCAACTCTGGATTTGCTTCAAGCTCAGCAACCGTGTGCAACATCTCATCGGTATTTGCCAATACTTGATAAGTACCGGACGGTGTAGTGACAGACTGTTTCTTGATTACAGTGGTTAAGTCGTAAGGCGTATCGGCTTCACGTTCAGCGGTATAGACGATGTCCTTTGGTACCAACACGCCTAAGTCATCGGTGACAATACCGTCACGTTTTTGACCATTTGACTTAACAAAATTGAATAACCCACGCAACTGTTCTTCGTTCTTGTCCTCTGGGTTGTCAGTTTGAATTTCTACCATGGCTTTACGAGCCTCCTTCTTTTTAGTTGGTGCAGTGCGGTTGGCTTCTTCGAGATCGGATTCGAGTTGAGTGGCTTCGGTTTCTAAGCCTTCGTTCTTGTCATCGATTTCTTTGATCTGTCCATCGAGTTCATCAGATTGCTTTTGGACAGCGTTCAATTCGTCTTCGTCCTTGGCTTCTTCAGCCGCTTGTAAAACTTCATCACGCTTAGCGATCAACGCCGCGCGCTTTTCTTCGTTGGTTTTGATCAAGCCACGTTTCATTTTCAAACGGGCGTTAATTAAGATTGGATTTGCCATTTTTCTTCTAGCTCCTTAATAAGTTGAGATTTGCGATGTTCAAACTGTTCTTGTTGCAGGTGCTTCACGTCGCGCTTACGGGCATCAATTTCTGTGGTCGGATATGCCGGGAACGTCACCACTGACACTTCCAACAACGTCAAGCTGCGAATTGTGTCGTGATAAGTGCCGTCGCCTGGTTGATTCATTTCATCGTCATCGATGTAAAAACCAAAGCTGGCACTAGACACATCGCCCCGCTTGACTTTGGCGTAAATCGAAAGGGCCTCAGGATCGTCCTCATTTACGAGCACTTTTCCATAGACCCCTTGTTCATCTTTACGAAGTTCGAGTGTGTTGTTAGTGGTGCGTCCCAAAACCTTTGCTGTGTCATGGTCAAACAGCGCGCGAATGTCCTGACTGTTAATACTGTCATCGATTGATTCGGGGGCAATCTGTTCAAAATAACCGGGCCATAGTTCAGTTTCTTCGTTAAAGCGGATGAAATAGCCTTCAAGATATTTCTTGCCGTCTTCTTCACCAGCGACGCGAAATTCAGCTTTAGGCGTCATCGCCATTCGCTGGGTCGCCGTCTTTACTTTCGTCGTCATCATCATCACCTCCTTTCGATGATGGGTTATTCAGTTTCTTTTGGTCGCCAAGTTTGTCAGTCGGCAGATAATTTTCAAGCATCAAAATATCTTCCATGTCGTCGCGTGGTTCAAGGCCGACCCAGCCACGCATCTCATTACGGTCGAGTGCTGCGCGGTCCATGAGTTGGGTTCCGGCATCAACTAGTTCGCTAATGTCGTAGCTAAATAATGAACGTGCCGAAAAACTAAAATACCACGACGGCTCATAAAGAATATCTTTGGTGAGTGTCTGTGCAATCATCTGACCTAAACTAGCAATCGTCGTGTTGATGAAATTGTTATATTCCTCTTTATTGAAGTCCCCGACGCCCAATAAAAATGACGGTGCCCCAAACATTCGAGCGACCGTCCGTTTATCTAATTCAACTGATTCATTGAGCGCAATATCTTCAAGCGTTAAGGGCTTAACGGTCGTGACTTCCATCAAGTCGGCTGGAATCACCCACGGCTCCATAGCATTGGTGCTATCCAGATATTTATTGCGGACAGTTTCACGACCTTCTGGACTGGTCAATTCTTCACTGTCGGAATCAACTTTGACAATCAATGACGGCATGTTCTTACCGGTCATAAATTCGGCCTTGGTCTTTTGGGCTTGCGCGAGATTTGCCAAGATAGCACTTAGGATTCGTCGGTAGCCCGTCCCAACTTGCGGATAATGTGGACTGGGATTAATCAAGAAATGCACCAAACTATCTTCAGACAATTCTTCACCGGCGTAATACGTGTGCACTTGCTGGCCAAGCATGTCATATTGATAAGTCACGTAATCCATATCCAACAGCCGTAGCTCACTGAGATAATCAGACCCCGGCTCAACAATGATTTTGGCGATTGAATTACCATCGCCATATAAAAAGAGATCCCGAATAATTTTCGAGATCCACGTTTTACGCGTCATATTGTGCTGGGGTTCAATATCAATCAGATGCTCAATCCCATTGTGGACGCGCACGTCACCTTTGTCGGTATTTTGCAGTAAGTGAATTGACATATTAGAAACTAAGTCGGCAATGCGATCAATAATGATTTTGACATCGGGATTATCCGCAAGCGTGGTATAACCAGTCGTCAAAACCTCCTGCCAGTTTCCGCTGCTGATGTAATTAATCACGGGCGCTGCGCGCTTAGACGGAAATCGGGCATCCCCAACAGGGTGGCGATTCTTGCCGTTATTAGCGAGTTTCGTTTGTTTACTTCGCCGTTTACTCATAGTTTTTCACCTCCTTTCTTGGGTTGCCTTCACCCGCATGAAGCCAAGCGTCAGCATTTTGTGCTTTAGTCAAATCTTCCAAACGCTGGACTGCGGCAAAGACGGACGCGTCGAATAAATCAATGCGTTGATTACCAGATTGACCGTCTATTTTGTCATATTTAATCATGTCGTCAACCTGTTCAATGGCTTGAACGTTGCCGACACAATATTCGTAAGCATCACTGTGTAGATAATACAGCTCACGGTTTTTCGCCTTAACTTCAATACGCCGGAAACCTTCTGACTTTTTGTAATAGTATTGCGGCTGGTCAACAATTTTGAAATGCGACTTACGCATCTTAATGAAAAACTCACGACCAAACTTTTTATCAAATCCGACTTTCTTGATCGTAAAGCCAAGCGTGCGCATCTCAACGAACCACTTCACAATGTCGTCATACAAAACGGTATTTGTGTTACTCATCGTTAGCCAACCATCATCGGCCCAGCCAAACAGCGGGATTCCGTCTTGGTTGGCTTTTTCATGCGCGGCGATCCGCGGGAAAAACGCGTGGGTGATGATAATATCGACATCCCCATAACTTCCAAATAAGGCCGCAGCGGTCAAATCGTGAAGCTTGGATAAGTCGGCCCCGCCGTACCACTTAATCGGCAGTTTTGCGAGTTCAGCCAAACTCCAATCATATTTTGCATCAGATTGTTTGAAGTCCTCAATATCAAAGTAGGCCCGTTGGCTAGCCGTGAAGACATTAAGCGTTTTGTTGAAGAACTCTAATCGCGTCTGTGGGTCGTTTTGTGCCATTTCAGCATCGCGTTTCAAGTCGTCGAGCGACACCGACACACCGACCGACGGATTAGACTTGATGAGTACTTCGTCGGATGTGAAGTCGTCAACATCGCCTTCTTCGTTCTGGTCTGCTTGGCAGATGAAGAAGAAGTATTCATCGTCCTTGATTGATCCGGAAAGCACCTTCTTGGCGTATTCCACGCGCTGGGCGAGGAACCCGTTCGGGACATCACCGGCGGTTGAGATGCCGATCAGCAGTTTGTTTCGGTACGCCTTTTGTGCGTTCTTCATCAGGATGTACTTCTTAGCCGACTTGAATGCGTGTAGTTCATCGAGAATCAGCAGGTTCGCGTTCAGTGAGTCCAGCCGCTTTTCGTCACTGGCCAGCGCCTGGATATAGATTGACCCGTCTTCGCCGAAGTCCTTCGTGATACTGTGTTCGCTGTTGTTGTCGCGAATCTGATAGGTCGAATCGTGGAAGCGGTCGATGTTGAACTTCAGCAGACTGAAGGACTCCATCGTCTGCTTCAGGCTGTTCGCCAAAACATACAGCTTAGAACCTGACCGCGCTTCGAGCAGTGACAACGCGAACCCAAGTGCTGCCGCAAAGGTCGTTTTCCCTTGTTTACGCGGAATCATAATCAGGACTTCGTGGAACCGGCGTAGGTCGGTGCCCTTGCGATAGAAGCACAGCATATTGACGATGCAGAATTTCTGCCAGTCGGTCAACAGCAAAGGCCGCCCACGCATTGGCCGTCCTTCCAAGTCTTCACCTTGCTGGTGCACAAACACGTTCTCGATCAAGTCGATCACGAAGTTGGCGTCTTCAGCGCGAATATCAAACTCGTCAGTGCGTTTCAAATCGTCGAGAAACCGTTGGCCTGCCTGTACACGCAAGCGATTGGCTGGAATCGAACCATCAATCACGCCACGAGCATAAGCAGTAGCAGTCTCGAAGTTATCCATCGCGACCACGGCTCTTCATGAAGTCTTCCAGCGGGTTCGCGTTGACGGCCGGAACGACTTCCACGCTGTTAGACTTCGGATTCAGTTGTAGCCGATCGGAGTAGCTAGCGATGTCCTTACGTAGCGATTCGATCGCGTTCAGAATTGGGACCTTACGCTGGTTGGTCGCACCGGCCTTGTTAGTGTACTCTTCGGTCACCTTGTATCCGGACCGCTCATATTGATTATTCAGCGCGGCATACTGGTCCAGCATACCGGCGTAGATTGTTATCAGGTCGTCGTATGCCGACTTGTACACGCCTAGGTCTTTCATCTGCTCGACCACACGACGCCTGCGGTCTAGCGTTTCGACTCTTACCTTTTGTGCCATCCGCGGCACCCCCTTTACTTACAAATCCCGCGTAGTCGGAAAAAACTCCCTATGCCCCGTATCCCAATAACCAAAAATAAAATTATTTTAGTGGGGGGATGCATCGAGAGAAGCGACAGATGATTTATTCAATAGACGGCACAGGTAATCCGTGTTCAATAAAAAACTTTTTAAATTCAGCACGACGTTTACGTTGCCAATAAAGACCAGGTCCAACGATGACATCGGTCGAACGATCATGCATCTTATTGTGTGACGTTGCGGACAATGGTAGTAAGTTCCACTCTTGCAGTCCTAGCATCGGATAGTCTTTGAGTGGATAGATGTGATGCACCATCGTGGCACTGACACACAGACCATAACGTCTTGCTTCCTGGTCTTCATAGCAACAATGCTTCATCACGATCTCACGCTTACGTTTCCACTTAGGTGACATGTAGAACTCATGGTTACGATTGCGATTAGATGCGGTGTATTTGATAGTGTGTGGCTTCATAATGTATCCTCAGGCTGCCGCAACTCATTCAACACGGGCTCACCTTCAGCGCATACCTGATAATGCTTGAGTTTAAAATGATTGATGTGTGGTCTATCATGCTTGGTGTGCCAATCAATACTAATATCTACCAAGCCATACACTGGCTTGCCATCAATCCAAACATCAGGTAAATTATTGATATCATCAAACGCAATCATGTACTTACGTTGTAATGCAATTTCCGGTGCTTGGACTACTGGACGTTGAGGTGGTGTGTTAAGTGTATGACTAACTGGTCCAAAGAAACTCATTTGATTACCTCCAAAATAAAAGACACCACACTGTTAGGTGTGATGCCCTGATGCTGTGCCTTTTGGCCTTTGTTTCCGACGCATGGCAGGCCGCGCATCCACTTTTCTGAATGTTTCACTTGTTAATCACCTTTTGATTGCATAATAAAAGCCGTCTCACCTAAGACGGCCTAGCGATGGTGTCACACCGCAATATTAAATTGGCTAACGGGTTTTCCGAGCCACGTTAGAATAAAACTCTTTGCACGCTATCAGAGAAATCAATAGGAGGCTACACCTTCTAACTTAATAGTTTTAATGTAGCAAGCGCCGCGTGCTCGCGCTATGCAATCGGCAGGCATCGAACCTGCATCGTGTTCACGTCGCGCTAACGTGCCGCTCTACTTTAAGCTACGATTGCACTCGGATTATCGCTACCCGAATCATTCAACAATACTAGAATATCGCTGTATATCGGTTATTTGTTCCAATTATTGTCTAATATATTCCAAGTTGGAATGCTTAATCTTGCCATGCCATCAACGCCTGATTTGGATATGCTTCTGCAAACTCAAGTAATGCGATCTGCTTGAGGTATGAAACGACCTTCGCATTATCTACCTGTAATCTTTCGGCGACTTCCCACAGTTGCAGTTCTTCTGGCATACAGTAGGTGAACATCAACAGCCAACGACTGCGAAAGGTTATCAGCCCTAATGTATGGTCAATCAAATTCAGCTCATGCTCGGCATCCGTAGTATCAGAAATCTTGGCAATCAGCGATGCCTCAACGTGATTATCGAATGACTTAGTCTTTGGCATGTCAGTGATGATTGGCGACTTGATGTCGTCTAGCCGACGCCCAGCCATTCGAGATAATGTCCGATATTGTTTCAATTCTAACCGTGCGTTACAACGGCAGGCCTGCTCGTCTATTTCTCGAATTAATGCCATCAGATCATCCACCTCTTGTGCTAGAATTAGTTTGTCGAGTTAATTCAGGCTGCCGTGAGGTGGCCTTTTTTCGTGTCTATTCATACGGATACAAAGTCTTATAGACTAGCTCATCGATAGTCATCTTGCCGCCATACTTGGCACGCTCCTTGACTAATTCGATATGATCTTCGTTATCGCGGCGTGCCTGCATCATCCGGCGATGCTTCTTCTTCACGGCTGACTTCTTTTTACCCATTCCGTTTCGCCTCCCGAGCTTTGGCAAGGCGGCGTGTTTGTAGCTCTGTTTGTTCAGGCGTTAGCTGGCGCTGTTTGCTGATTTGAACGTTTGCCCCTGTGATTGTACCTACCAGATTTACAACGCGTCCTAGGCTATCAAACTGCCGTACTGATGGAGTGACAAATTTCTCCCATTTCCGGATGTGAACGGGGTTGTTACTGGAAAAGTGCCAAGCACCATCCCAGCCTTGATAATTGATCACCGTTTCCTGCTCATCACGGGGTGCAACACTCACAATCGACTTAACCATCATTCCTTATCCTCCATCTTGTCGTCCTCCATCATCTTGTGCTTGATTGCGTCGGAAGCTTTAGACCACATCGCCAAGACCGCAATAATCGCAATCACACCCAAAACAACAAGCCCGCACACTACCACTTGCCAGCTCATTTATCCGCCTCCGCGTTATTTATGAACGTCAGCGGGATAACGCCAGCCCACTTGCAAATCTCATCAATCGTGAACTTGTCAGCATTCATCCCAGCCAATGTTGTGTGTCCATCATTGCATTCTGCCCAAACTCGCAACTCGTTTACTCCCATCATTTCTCCGCCTCCAGTTTCACGATTTCGCCAGTTTCTTCAACAATACATACGCCGTCCAGCCACGCACGCGAAACAGCATCCTGGTTGTCAACCATCCAGCGTTCCCAATCGTACAGACCGTTGAAGCCCATAGCTGATATATGGTCGCCAAGGTGCCAAAATACATCTAGCAGTCCCCACTTTCCAGGTGACTTTGCTTTCTTGATGTATTCACTAACGTCTTCCGGAATCACTGGCGTATCATCTGGTAGGGCATTTTCATAACGGTCTAGCAATTTCTTACAATAGTCATCAGGAGCGCCATCCATAATATGTAAGGTGTCTACAATGTCTTTGACCACGTCCTGCTTCGTCTCATAGTTCATAATTTAACTACCTCTCTTGTTTCCTGAATATGCCATGCACCTAGCCCCCATGCACGAGCAAATGTGTTAGTGTTGTTAGCTACCCAAAGTAGAACGCCATTGGGTTCTGTTCGGGTGATGCCTAGGTCACGTACCATGCCAAACACATCAACAAGACCACGATGAAATTTATGCAAGTTTTTGATGTATTCGCCAACCTCTTTAGGAATCACTGGCATATCATCTGGAAAGGCGGCGTCATAGTCTTTCTTATATTTAATTAAGATTGGGTCAAACTCACATCCACCGTGTGCTTCTTCTCCTTGAAGTCCACAACTGTGAACCAAATCGTCCCATTCTCTTAGTGCCTTCTCGAACACGTCCTGCTTCGTCTCATAATTTATCGTCAGTCACCCCCTTATGTCAAAGACATATAACAGTCATTGGGAATGTCATCATCAATTGACTGCATTTTTCGTTGCTTATAAGGATGCGTAGCCATTACTTCATCATCACTTAACGTTGTGCCCCGTACCCATAGTGGTCGTTCATCACCTGAATACCAAAACAAGTTATTAATCAGCTCTCTATCAATAAGTGACTCCAAGAGTACAATTTCTACGTCCCCAGAATCGTTAAACCAGTGGTTAGCTACTTTAATAGTTTTAATCGTCATCGTCATCATCATCGTCAGTCACCTCTTCTTTGGCAAGCGATAGAAGACGAACAACATCTTCAGGCTTGTGACCATCATATTCAGGAGATTCAGGTAACTCGCGTACACCATCGAACAAGCACCACTGTGAATCAGGATAGTGATAGGTATACTGCCCCTCCGGTGTCTCAATTCCGCACAAGAAATATCCGTCAAAGCCATTACCATCTGACTGCGTATGTGTGCGCCATGATTGATGCGGGTATGCTTTTAGCAATGCTGCAAACAAAACTGCACGGTGAAAATAAAGATCGCCAAAGGTGTGACTTCCATCAAAAATCTTGTTGGTCTGGTCGCCTTCTAGTTGCTGATGAATCTCCCAATTTATTTTTCTGATTTTCTTACTTGGTGCCATCGTCAGTCACCTCTTCTTTCTCGCAGTCTTGCAAGCCGTAATGCTCGATCTCTGATTCAGTGAACTTGCTGCAAAGTTCTTTATCCGAAATCGTCCGCAAATCTGAATTCCAAGACTTGTAATACCAAACATCTTTGGTATGTGGCACCTTGACGTTCCACCGCTTCGGCTTCTCGACCGTCCATCCGATCACGTAGGCGCGCATGAGGCGGTCTTCTGCTTCGCGGTCATCGTCATAATTGTCATGAGAGTTGACGAACCCGACAATTAACTCGGCTGGGTCATCATCACACTTCGCCTGCTCCAGCATCTCCGCTTCCTCTTCGCTCACCACGACCTTCGCCGGGGCATCGAATAGCTCGGCGACGTGACCACCGTATAGCTTCACGTTTTCTTCTGCTATGCTTCGGGTGTCCCAAATGAAACCGCCGTGATCGAACCAATCAGGCTCATCGCAATAAATCTCGTATCCAAGCCACTCGCCATTATCGTTTTTAACCGCATATAAACTCATCGCGATGCCTCCTTATCTGCTTCCACTGGCACCAGCGTAAAGATGTCGCTGTCAAAGTGATACTTCTTGAGCTCGGCACGGGTGAACTTAGCGGCATATTCTTTGCACTTAATTCCGTCTGAAATACCCTTCGAGTATAAATCAACGTATTCTGGCGTGTTTTTGTCTTCCCACCACTCTTTGGGTGTTTGCACATACCACTTAGCTTCCGGCTCATCTTCCCAGCCGTAGCGGTAGGCATCAATAATTTTGAAATAGTTTTCTTCACTATCACCAGCGAAATCAATTACATTAGTTAATTCAGGTTCGTTGGTCTCAATGTCGCAGATCAAATTGCCAATGCGGCAACCCCACCCGTCTTGGTTATCAGCCATCCAGTCGTCTAGCTCTTCGCATACATCTTGTGGCAACTTGACTTTTTGTTCCTCAACGAGCGTTACCACGTGAGCTCTACGCCCAATTCTTTGAGCCTCGGCATAGCTCTTATCATTGAATAGCGTTGGGTTATTGGAGTACCAAATTCCCATTTTCGTGCCGTCTAATGACAGCCATTCGCCTTCATCATTCTTCACTGCGTACAGCTTCGCTTTATCTGTCATGCTTGCTTCCTCCTAAAATAAGCTGGTACTGTCAAACGTACCTCGTTTAAATTCATAATTTCCGAACAATAAAAAACACCCGAACGTCTTCTTCTGATATTCTTGGTGTGCAACCAACAAGAAAATCCAGAAAGAAGGATTCGAGTGCATACACCATTAATATCGTATTTAGTTCTAGTAATCAAGCTCCAAAGACAAATTATCTTGGTACTTTTGGCTCAGCTGGCTGAAATCTTTGATCATTCACGACTGCCAAGGGCTGATAAGCCTGTGTTCAAACGGTTCAATCAGTTTCAAGTTGATGAGAAACT
>NZ_BAAFZI010000044.1:0-20311 GCF_045862175.1 Lacticaseibacillus salsurae
TGCCTTGGAACCAAACATTTACCGGTACCGCCCAATCGACCGTCGCTTAAAGCAAAGAGGTCCGCTTCCCTGAATCTGGGAACGGGCCTCTATTGATTTTCAAGACGGTCTGTTATTGGGTGCTTACCTGCGGCGAATTGGCATCACTACGGAAAACTGGCCAAGTTGCCGTGCGGCCGGCTTCAGAAATCGGCAAAAAACGCCGATGTTCTTACGCCTAAATATTGAACCAGCAAAACCCGCTGTTTCAATATTTGCCGGTGAGATCAAAGATGCCGCCAAAGTTCGGCGTCACCTTTGATCTCACTTTCACGGCAATTGGCCAGTTTTCCTCCGTGATACCAATTCACCTCCGCCGCCAGATTTTCTACGTTGGTGTTTCTGATCTATAAATTCGATCATACTTTTGCAAAAGTACGCAAGAAATCGTGTCAACTTCCCTTGTAGCGCCCAGTCTTCTTTTGTAATACCAATTCATCTGCGCCGCCAGATGCTCTCTAATCGCTAAGTTAACGAAATGATCAAGTCGCCACTAGTAGGCATTACCTACTAGTGCCTACCCATCATCGAAGCATGACCCGTTGCCTGGTGGTAGCGCCAAGGTGGTTTGAATTTGGGACGGAGGCTGGGCGCCACTGCCATAGTGAGAACGCTGTTGGCGATTTATCGCCTACAGCGTTCCGCAAGTCAAGATCCGGCGGGTGGGGCGCATCGCGACACATCCCGGCTAGCTCGGCTGAGGACCCTCACTATGGCAGTGGCGTTCAGCCGGAGTCCCAAATTCAAACCACCGTGCCCCGCAAACCAAAAAACCGCCGGATCTCACAACGAGACTCGGCGGTTTTGGTCTTTAGGCGTGGACCTTGGCGATCTTACCTTGTTCGATATAAACCGACAAGATCGCAGCATCTGCAGGGTTGACCCCGGAAATGCGGCTGGCTTGAGCCAAGGTTTGCGGTTGGATCTTGGTGAGCTTTTGACGCGCTTCAGTGGCCAAGCCGCTGATGGCTTCGTAGTCGATGTTGGCAGGGATCTTTTTGGCTTCCATGCGCTTGAGTTTGGCAATGCTTTGCATTTCCTTATCAATATAGCCGGCATACTTGATCTGCACTTCGACTTCTTCGGCCACATAACGATCCACTGGCTGCTCTGCAGGAATGATCGCCACGATATCAGCATAAGACACTTCTGGCCGCTTCAAAAAGTCGCTGGCCAAAACGCCATCTTTTAACGCTGGCAAATGATGCGCATCTAACCAGTTGGCTACCTCTTTAGGCTTCAAGCGCGTAGTTTCCAAGCGGTTTTTTTCTGCGGCGATGGCTGCTTTTTTGGCGGTGAATTGCGCAAAGCGGGCATCCGAGATCAAGCCCAGTTCGCGACCCATGTCCGTCAACCGCAGATCCGCGTTATCATGGCGCAAGATCAAGCGGTATTCGGCGCGCGACGTCAACAAGCGATAAGGCTCGTTGGTGCCTTTGGTGACCAAGTCATCGATCATGACGCCGATATAAGCATCAGAGCGCTTCAAGGTGAAGCCTGGCTTGTTTTGAGCGCGCAAGCCGGCGTTGATCCCAGCGATCAAGCCTTGGCCGGCAGCTTCTTCATAACCTGACGTGCCGTTCATTTGCCCGGCAGTAAACAAGTTCTTCACCACTTTGGTTTCCAAAGTAGCCGTCAGCTGCCAAGGTTCGATGATGTCATATTCGATGGCGTAACCGGGACGCATCAATTCGGCGTGCTCCAAGCCGGCAACTGAATGCAACATTTTAAGTTGGACTTCTTCAGGCATCGACGTGGAGAAATCGCCGACGTAATATTCGTCAGTATCGCGGCCTTCTGGTTCCAAGAACAGCTGATGGCGCGGCTTGTCGGCAAAACGCACGACTTTGTCTTCGATCGATGGGCAATAACGCGGGCCAACGCCTTTGATCACACCAGAAAACATCGGCGCGCGATCCAAGTTTTGACGAATGATATCATGCGTCGTTGCATTGGTGTAAGTCATCCAGCAAGACAGTTGATCCTTTAAGTACATAGAATCAGGCGTGGTAAAGCTGAAATGATGCGGCGTGGTATCGCCAGGCTGTTCTTCAGTTTTGGAAAAGTCGATCGAGTTGCCAACCACACGCGGTGGAGTACCGGTTTTAAAGCGGCGTAGCTTAAAGCCGTTAGCTTCCAAGCTTTCAGACAACTTGATACTTGGCAAAGAGTTGTTCGGGCCGGAAGAATACATCAATTCGCCAATGATGATCTTACCGCGGCTGGAAGTGCCTGCGGTCAATACCACGCTTTTGGCATGATATTGGGCGCCAGTGGCCGTGACGACGCCGACACACACGCCGTCTTCTACCAATAAGCGTTCCACTAAACCTTGGCGCAAGTCCAAGTTGGGTTCAGCTTCAATGGTGGCTTTCATACTGCGATGGTAAGCCGCTTTATCCGCTTGCGCCCGCAATGCGCGCACAGCTGGGCCTTTACCGGTGTTGAGCATCCGCATTTGGATGTAAGTTTTATCAATGTTGTGGCCCATTTCGCCACCAAGTGCATCGATCTCACGCACCACGATCCCTTTGGCAGGACCGCCGACACTGGGGTTACATGGCATGAAGGCCAACATTTCCAAGCTGATGGTGACCAGCAAGGTGTGGTTGCCCATCCGCGCAGAGGCTAATGCGGCTTCACAACCGGCATGCCCTGCCCCGACAACGACCACGTCATAATCTGCTGCTGCATATTCACGAACTTCTGGCATGTCTACTCCTTTTACTTCCCTAAACAAAATTGCGAAAATAGCTGTGTGATCAATTCATCAGGCGCCGCATCCCCAGTGATCTCACCGAGTTTGTCCCAAGCGGCAGTCATATCGATCTGCACCAAATCGATCGGCATGCCCGCGGAAATACCATCCAAAACCGCTTGTAAGCTGACTTTGGCTTGCCGCAATAACCCGATTTGGCGACTGTTGGACACCATCAAAGTGGTTTGCGAGTTCTCAATGCCATCATTGAACAAGTCAGCGATCTTGGTATCTAACGCGTCAACACCTGCGCCAGTGGTGATCGAGGTGCGCACGATCTGTGAAGGATCGACGCGCTCACCAAGTGCCATTTGCACCGGCAGATCTTGTTTGTTCAATACCACGATGCGCTGTTTGTCTGCAGTGGCATCCAGCAAGTCAAGGTCTTCTGGTGTCAGTGGTTGAGAGGCATCCAATACCAACAAGATCAGATCTGCTTGGGTGATGGCTTTGCGCGAGCGCGCGACGCCGATTTTTTCGACTTTATCTTCAGTGTCGCGGATCCCAGCAGTATCGATCAACTTCAACGGCACGCCGCGCACATTGACATATTCTTCCAACACATCACGCGTGGTCCCAGCCACATCGGTCACAATCGCTTTGTCTTCATGTAGCATATGGTTCAATAAGCTGGACTTGCCGACATTTGGCCGGCCGACGATCGCCGTGGCCAAGCCTTCGCGCAGCACTTTACCTTGGCTGGCGGTTTGCAGCAATTCGTCGACTTTGGCCAACACCATGTCCGCTTTTTCTTTGAGCATTTGGGTGGTCATTTGATCGGTATCATATTCTGGATAGTCGATATTAACTTCGACTTGAGCCAGCACTTCCAAGATCTCTTGGCGCAAGTTGGTGATCAAGCGGCGCAAGTCCCCGTCAAGTTGATCAACTGCCACTTGCATGGCGCGATCAGTTTTGGCGCGGATCAGATCCATCACAGATTCGGCTTGGGTCAAGTCGACACGCCCATTCAAAAAGGCGCGCTTGGTGAATTCACCAGGTTCAGCCAGTCGGGCGCCTTGGCCTAACAGCAATTGCAAAATGCGATTAGTCGGCACGATGCCACCATGGCAGTTGATCTCGACCATGTCTTCGCGTGTGTAAGTTTTCGGCGCGCGCAACACACTGACCATCACTTCATCCACCACTTGGCCATCATCTGGGTCTAAAATATGCCCATAATTGATGGTGTGGCTGGCGACTTTGGTCAAGTCTTTGCCTTTAAATAAGGATTCTGCAGTTTGGACCGCATGCTCGCCGCTTAAGCGCACAATGCTGATGGCCCCTTCACCAGGCGGCGTGGAAATTGCCGCGATCGTGTCATATTCTGTGATCGTCGTTGCCAAAATAAGCTTCCTTTCAAACAAAAAAGTGCACCATCCAACTTGAAGACGCCAAAAAACGTCTCACCAGTTGGACAAAGCACTTTGACTACTTCATCGATTAATTTGAACTCATTGTATACAAAAAGTCAGTGTTTGGCAAGTTTAATGCCGCGCTGGGGTGATCACCACGTACCGTCTTGGGTCAACGCCTTCTGAATGCGTGTCCACATAAGGGTTGTCTGCCAACGTGGCATGAATGACTTTGCGTTCCAGCGCCGGCATTGGATCCAAGTACACTGCCGCGCCAGTGGCTACCACGTCGCGGGCTGTTTTTTGCGCCAAGCGCGTTACCGCAGCGTCGCGGCGTTCACGATAATCGCCAACATTGACCATAATGGTCCATTTGGACTTGCCATAACGGTTGAATTCGGTTTGGGCCAAATATTGGATCGCATTGATGATCTTGCCGTGTTTGCCGATCAGTTGCGCTTCTTTGTCTGTGGCCACAGTAAACCACACTTTATCGCCTTTGCGTTCACTTTCAATGGTCGCCGCGATCCCTAATTGGCGAATAATATCTTCTAAATAGCTTTGCACCAAAGCGATCGCAGTTTGGTCATCGCGCAAGCGCTTGGCGCCGGCAGGATGGGGCAAATGGGGATGATGTTGGGCTTTAGGTTTAGGCGTTGGTTTTGGGTCTGGCGCTGGGACCAACGGTTTTAAGTTGACGATCGCCGCTTTTTTGCCTAACCCAAACAGGCCTTTTTTGCCTTCTTGGATCACGTCAACACTAACGGCGTCGCGAGCGACACCTAAGCTTTGCAAGCCTCGATCGATCGCTTTTTGAATGGTCGTGCCTTGAAAAGTCGGCATAATTTCCTCCAAAATGTAAATTCTTGTGACTATCGTTTTCTGGTAAGTTGAGTTGGGATCGGATCGGGCGATCCGCCGGAGTGAGAAACGCTGGGGGCGGAGGTGAAATGGCATCGCGGAGGAAAACTGGCCAATTGCCGTGACCGTGAAATCAAGGATGACGCCGAACTTTGGCGGCATGCGCAGATTTCACCGGCAGATTTTGAAACAGCGGGTCTTGCTGGTTCAAAATCTAGGCGTAAGAACATCGGCGCTTTTTGCCGATTTCTGAAGCCGGCCGCACGGCAACTTGGCCAGTTTTCCGTAGTGATGCCATTTCACTGTGCCATTTGCCAAGCAGATCGTCGTAAACGACAAACGAGGCCGAGACTTAGGAGCAGGTCTTGGCCTCGCGTCAATGACTTATGAGCGTTTGCGCAAGGCATTTTTAAGCGCTTTGCGTTTGGCTTTTTCCTTGTCTTTTTGCGCTTGTACTTTAGCTTCACGCTGGCGTTTAAGCTTGAAAGGATTTTGGATGGCGAAAGTTTGGACCAACGAAAAGGCGTTGGTGACCACCCAGTAGATCGCTAAGGCACTTGGGAATTGGAACGCCATGACCAAGATCATGATCGGCGAAATGGCGACCATCGCCCAAGACATGGTGGTGCGTTGCGGTTGGGCCAACGTTGACACCAAACTGGTCAGCAAGGTGAACAGCGCTGCTAAGATCGGCATGATAAAGTACGGATCAGGCTGCGCCAAGTTCAACCATAAGAAATGCCCAGTTTTTAAGGCATCTGTCCGGAAGATCGCTTGATACAAGGCAAACAAGAATGGCATTTGGATCGCTAATGGCAAGCAGCCCATGATCGGGTTGATACCTTCTTCAGCGTAAAGCTTTTGCGTTTCTTGTTGCAGCTTGCGTTGGGTCTCGGTGTCTTTGGATTTGTATTTTTGTTGCAAGGCCTTGAGCTGTGGCGCAATTTCTTGTTGCTTGCCCATGGACTTCAACGAAATATAACTCAATGGGAAGATCAAGATCCGGATCAGCAACGTAAAGACGATGATCCCGATACCAGCGTTGCCACCGAAGATCTTAGCCAACCACAAAATGAACTGGGCAGCATTATAAATGACGTAGCGATCCCAAATACCAGTACTATGGGCGGTAACTGTCGACGTGCCACACGCCGTCAGCACAACAGCCATGCCGAGCAAGGCGATGACCGCACCAAGGCGCTTAACGGTTTTCTTACTCACGAGAATCCTTCTTTCGTCAACGTGTCACGCAATCATGCGTGCGACTAGATGATGTCGACATCGTCAGCTAATAAGCCGGCTAACGTCAACACGTGGATCAAGTTCTTCTTCGTGGCAGCCATATCCAACTTTGCTGCCCCGCGGCGAGCGATCACCAAAAAATCCGCTTGCGGATCCAATTCTGGCTTTAATTCCAGTAAGCTTTGGCGCACATAGCGTTTGATCTGGTTGCGACCAACGGCAAAATGTGCGACTTTTTTACCCACTGAAATGCCCACCCGAAAATGTGGTTGTTCCCGGCGCAGGTGGTAGATCACGAAATTGCGGTTCGCGACCGACTGCCCGTGATCAAACACATCTTGAAATTCAGCTTCTTTTTTGATGCGATACGACTTACGCACGAAATCTCCCTCACAATCTGTCCTTAAGTATACAAGATGCGACGATTTGACGCATTAGTTTCTTAGTATTTCCTATGTAATATGCTGACGCGTCACAATGAGTACCTGCCAGCACCGTCATAACGCGTCATTTAGGCGCTGTCGAGTTGGCTAGAAACGATTATGTTGCAAAAAAAAACCACTGACGCGGTCAGTGGAGTTTTTAAGCAGATAATACTTTACGTCCCTTAGCGCGACGACGAGCTAAAACTTTACGGCCGTTCTTCGTGCTCATACGCTTCATGAAGCCATGGACGCGTTCGCGATGACGCTTCTTTGGTTGAAATGTCCGTTTAGTGGTCATGGGTGCACCTCCTATTTAGATTGCTATTTTCAGTAACGTTGTTTTACTTATCAAACATTATCCCATTATACGGATGACCGGTAGTCACGTCAAGCATTTGGTGTTATAATCACGCATTTTTCTTTTCCACAGAAAAGTGAAATCTGCGCAAAACCTGTGTATAAGTTGTTCAAAGGCGATTTTTCGAATTGGGGCTAATCCACAGCTTACGCGCTGTTTATCCGCAAATCCACATCCCTGTTCAGAAGTTATCCACAGGTTGCTTTTAACTTGTTTATAACTTGTGAAACACGCATTCTAATAGGCTTGTTCAATTTTTTGAATTTGTGGACAAGTCGCCAAATTCCGCATGTGTTCTAGCGTTGTTCACGTGCTTGTGGACAAGTTTTTAACAAGGGTGTGGGTGAGGTTTTCCTCAAGCTGAGAATTGTGTGGAAAACTGCTTTGCTTGTGGAAAACTTATTCATAAAATGCTAAACTTAATGTCGCGATGCTTCGCGTTTTTTGTGCTTGCATATTTATACAAAGCGCGTTGTAAAAGCCGCGCGTACAGCTTTTGTACGTGAAAGGAGGGTTTAGGGTGCCAACAATCGAAGAACTGTGGGCGTATTTACAAGATAAATTCCGCGCAAGTTTGACTGCGACCGGGTATAGTACCTGGATCAAAGATGCCAAACCTGTACGCCTGACAGGCAATACATTAACCATCGGCGTCCCTTCGGAATTACACAAAAACTATTGGGAGAAACGCTTAGTCACCAAAGTCGTGGAATGGGCTTTTGCCTATAACAACTTGGAGATCAATCCAGTCATTGAGATCTCCGGCTCGTTGCCTGAAGAATCAATGGATCTTGGCACGCCCACCCCTGAAGTCAAAAAAATCGTTCCCACCTATAAGGAAACCACGCATCTCAATCCGAAATACACCTTTGAAACTTTTGTCACTGGCAAAGGCAATCAAATGGCGCATGCCGCAGCATTGGTGGTTTCAGAAGAACCTGGGATGTTATACAACCCCTTGTTTCTTTATGGTGGCGTTGGTTTAGGCAAAACCCACTTAATGGAAGCCATTGGCCATCAATTAGTGGAATATAAGCCCAATGCCAACGTTAAATACGTGACGTCAGAAGCGTTTGCCAATGATTTCATCAACTCGATCCAAACCAAAAAGCAAGAACAATTCCGGCAAGAATACCGCAACGTCGATTTATTGTTAGTCGACGACATTCAATTCTTCGGCGAAAAAGAAGCCACGCAAGAAGAATTCTTCCATACGTTCAACGCTTTATATGAAAACAAAAAACAAATCGTGTTGACTTCTGACCGCCTACCAAGCGAGATCCCTAAGTTGCAAGAACGCTTGGTGTCACGGTTTGCTTGGGGGTTATCCGTTGACATCACGCCGCCAGATCTGGAAACGCGGATCGCGATTTTGCGCAACAAAGCTGACGCTGAGCATTTGGTGATCCCAGATGATACGTTGTCTTATATCGCCGGGCAAATCGATTCTAACGTCCGCGAACTAGAAGGCGCTTTGGTGCGCGTGCAAGCTTACGCGACGATGAATCATTCTGATATTTCCACCAGCTTAGCCGCAGATGCCTTGAAGAGTTTGAAATTATCCGATAAAGACGCCGCTTTGACCATCGGCCAGATCCAACAAGTCGTGGCCAAATACTACAGCGTCACGGTTTCTGAACTCAAAGGCAAAAAGCGCGTCAAACAAATCGTCATGCCGCGGCAGATCGCCATGTACTTGTCACGAGAAATGACGGATTCGTCACTGCCGAAGATCGGTGCGGAATTTGGCGGCAAAGACCACACCACGGTGATCCACGCGCATGAAAAAATCGCCGAACAAATGGGCTTGGATGAGCAACTGAAAACTGAAATTATCGAACTCAAGAATCGCCTGAAAAACCGCGGCTGATTTTGGCCATGTGGACAACTTTTGAAAACCACCAGACTTATCCGTTTGAGTTATCCACAAGAGGAAAACATTGCCTGACGTTGTTTCGCAAAGTTTTCCACAGCATCCCCAAGGCCTACTACTATTACTTAAAAGCTTTTATATTATTTACACTGCACCTACAGGAGGACTGTCATGAAATTCACCATCACGCGTGCTACTTTTATCAAAAAACTCAATGACGTTTCGCGAGCGATCTCGAGCAAAACCACGATCCCGATTTTAACTGGGTTGAAATTAGTGCTTTCTGACAACGGGTTAGTTTTAACTGGTAGCGACGCTGATATTTCCATCGAAGCGCGCATTGACGCCAATTCTGAAACCAACGATTTGCAAATCGAATCCACTGGCAGCATCGTTTTGCCAGCGCGGATCTTTAACGAAGTGGTCAAGCGCCTGCCAGATGCCAAAATGACCGTTGATGTCCAAGATAACTTCCAAACTGTGATCACCTCAGGCTCTAGTGAATTCACGATCAATGGCTTGGATGCCAACAACTACCCGCATTTGCCAGAAATCGTCAACCCACAACCTTTGCAAGTACCTGCAGACGTGCTGAAGCAGTTGATCACCCAAACAGTCATCGCGGTTTCCAACCAAGAAAGTCGCCCGATCTTAACTGGGGTGCATGTGGTGATCTCAGATGGCCAATTATTAGCTGTCGCCACTGACTCCCATCGCTTGGCGCAACGTACCATCGAATTGCCAGCTGCCGCAGATTCTCGCTATGATGTGATCATTCCTGGGAAGTCTTTGGTGGAACTTGGCCGGATGTTAACAGATGATATCCAAACTGTCGAAATGCGTTTTGCCGAAAACCAAGTCTTGTTCGTCGCTGGTCAAACCAACTTCTATTCCCGTTTGTTGGAAGGCAACTACCCAGATACCAGCCGCTTGATCCCAACGAGCTCTACAACGCAAATCGAATTTGATGCGCCAGCACTGTTAGCGGCGATCCAGCGTGCCAGCTTGTTGAGTCATGAATCCAGTAACAACGTCGTGCGCTTGAACTTAAATGTCCAAGATCAAAGTGCCGTGATCTACGGCAACTCTCCTGATGTCGGGAATGTTGAAGAAGCGTTGACTTTCAACAGCTTGGCCGGGGATGACTTGGAAATTTCCTTCAACCCAGACTACATGAAAGATGCGCTGCAAGGTTTTGGCCAAGCGACCATCGAAATCGACTTCACCGCGCCATTGCGGCCATTCACCTTGGTGCCATCTGAAGACCATGAACACTTCATCCAACTGATCACGCCAGTTCGGACATTCTAAAGCTTGATTTGAAAACGTCGCGTTTGCGGCGTTTTTTTATTTGGCCAAAATCAGTTTTTTTAAACTGTAATAAAAGATATCGCCTGCACTTGCGTAATTTATAAGTGAGGGGGAATTCCAATGAAAAAATTGTTGGGTGTGTTAGCCGTATGTTTCAGCTTTTGGTTTGCTGGCTTGACAGTGGCGCACGCAGAAATCAAACCGTTGCCGCCAGATTATGACCCGATTCAAGGTGGCATGATCTTGAAGCCGCCGCGGGAATTGTGGGTGCAAGCAAAGACGACACTAACC
Source organism: Lacticaseibacillus salsurae (assembly GCF_045862175.1). NCBI lineage: Bacteria > Bacillati > Bacillota > Bacilli > Lactobacillales > Lactobacillaceae > Lacticaseibacillus > Lacticaseibacillus salsurae. The sequence goes on from NZ_BAAFZI010000044.1 coordinate 10,514, forward strand.
GCAATGATCCCATTCGCTTATTTGCCTGGTGGCCCGTTTGATGTCACACAGTTACAGCAAGTACATTATGAGGTTGAGCTAGATGGAACCAAAAGCCCAGTGCCAATCGTGGCCAATCAAGGCTCTGTTTCTGTCGATTCAAAAGTGGATTTGAGTTTTGGTGCAGTGAGTGGTGGTTTAGGTATCTTAGTCCGAGCAAATCGTGTCGAAGATTACTCTTTGACGTTGTTTTTCAGTTTTGGCCAATCAAGCGATGAATATGAAACTGATTTGACTTTGCATGTTGTCAGCACGCTTTCTCCGATTACATGGGCGGAAACGACCTCGACGAAATCCATGATGAGTCCCTTGCCACAATTAGTGTTATGGCACCATGTTGGCCCAGAGGTGACGGTAGAAAGAAGTACCGCGACAACTTTGGACAGTAATGAATTAAAGTGGCCGATCAGTCCACTATTTTATCTCGTGGGTAGCACTGCTATTCGAGTAAATGGGGCTATTGGCCTTTTACCGTTTGTAAGACAACTTGCGCTTACAACGAATGGCCCAACTGCAACGCAAACTTTTGGAATGCCCAACGTCACCGGTTATCAAGGAAAACCTTTAGTCGTGGATATTGACTACATTCACCCTCGACCTGGCACGCGGTTACAATTCCTTTGGCAATTTGTAAGTACGCTTTCCCCCGCATTGAGTACTCAACAATTTGAAACCACTTCGCTGACGATTCCAGCTGATAGGATAATGCAAGTAAATGGCACATTGGAACTCACATTGCGCTATTCAGATGGCAACAGTTCAGTCGAGTATCGAAGTACGACTCGAAACTACACGTACCAACGTGCTACTCAGTCCCAGCAGACCTTCTCCTTAGGTTCTGGCCTATTTTTTCTGTCCATTGCTGATCTCATCCAAGGCCCAGTGACCGTTAACGCGAACCTGCCAGACTGGCAAGTCGATCAAGTGGGACCATGGCGTTTCACCCTCAGCGTGACGGCACTGCAACAAGACAACGGGACGATCTTGCTTGCCAGCTTGAAATGGCCAACTGGCGGATCGATCACGCCAAGTCAGCCGTATACCACCGTTTATAATGGCCCACAAGTGGTGCCATTATCACAGATCGAGTGGGTGTTTCAACAACAACCTGCGGCGGTGGCAGGACAATATCAAGCCCAGATCCAATTTCAGGCGATCGCTGGCCCATAAAAAAGCGCAAATTTGGCTGAATGCGTGCATTTGGCCAAATTTGCGCTTTTAAGGTGTGTGTGTGCCCCGATACCACATTCAACTAAAGTCGGCTGAAACCGCCGTATATTGCGTTATGTCGTTGAGTTTTATTGTCAAAAACGGTATACTATATAGGTAGTATTATCTAAACGACAAAAGGAGTGGGCAATGGATGGCAACAGTTGAGATCTCGACTGAATACATTACGCTAGGTCAGTTGTTAAAAGACGCCGGTATCATTGATTCTGGCGGTCAAGCGAAGTGGTTCCTGGCAGAAAACCGCGTGTTGGTCAATGGGGAAGAAGATTCCCGCCGCGGTCGGAAATTGCGTGCAGGCGATACCGCGACCCTGCCAGATAACACGGTGATCACCGTGGTCCAAGCTGGATGAGGCTGGCGCACCTGACGCTAAAAAATTATCGCAATTATACAGCGGTGGACACTGATTTTTCGCCTCAAATCAACGTGTTGATCGGGTCAAACGCCCAAGGCAAAACCAATTTGCTGGAGTCAGTGTACGTGTTAGCGTTAGCGCGGAGCCATCGCACCAACAATGATAAAGAACTGATCAAATTTGGCAGTGAATTCGCCAAGATCCAAGGGCAAGTGATGAAAGCCACCGGCCCACAACAATTGGAGCTGATCATTTCCACCCAAGGCAAAAAAGCGCGCCTCAACAAAATCGAACAGTCTCGGCTGTCCAGTTATGTGGGGCATTTCAATGTGGTGTTGTTTGCTCCAGAAGACTTGGCCATCGTCAAAGGCAGTCCAGCCAATCGGCGGCGGTTCATCGACATGGAGTTTGGGCAAATGAGCGTGAAGTACCTGCAAGAATCAACGGCTTATCGCACCGCGTTGAAACAGCGCAATGCCTACTTAAAGCAGTTGCGGCAACACCAAGCCAAAGACTTGATCTTTTTGGATGTGCTGTCTGATCAACTTGCCACTGCAGGGGCTGAAATCGTCACTAGACGCGAAGCTTTGTTGCAACAAATGGCGACGTTTGCGGCCAAGATCCATGCCGACATCACCAAAAACCATGAAGCGCTGACTTTTCAATATGTCAGCCAAGTGCCACAAGCAGCGCGCGGGGATGTTGAGCAAGCCAAAGCCGCGATCTTGGATCTGTTAGCCAAGCATCGTGAGCGGGAGTTGACGTTAGGTACCACTTTAGTTGGCCCGCATCGCGATGATGTAGCGTTTATGGTCAATGACAACAATGTCGCCAATTTTGGCAGCCAAGGTCAACAGCGCACCACGGCGTTGGCAGTGAAGTTAGCTGAAATCGACTTGATGAAAGCACAAACTGGCGAATATCCCGTCTTGTTGCTGGATGATGTGTTGTCAGAACTTGATGATGATCGCCAAACCCATTTACTTAAAACGATCCAAAATAAAGTCCAAACGTTTTTGACCACCACCAGTTTGGACGGCATCGCGCAAGAAATTATCGATACGCCAGCCGTTTTTTATGTGAAAGACGGTCAGCTCATGAAGGAGGAAACTAACGGTGACTGATAAAGAAGAAGCCCAAATCGAAGCCAAAGAAGAGAAGGCCGCCGAATATGATGCCAGCCAGATCCAGGTGCTTGAAGGTCTGGAAGCGGTGCGTAAGCGTCCTGGTATGTATATCGGTTCTACATCCACACAAGGACTGCATCATTTGGTATGGGAAATTATCGATAACGGGATCGATGAAGCATTAGCTGGGTTTGCCAGCACCATCGATGTGACCGTTGAACCAGATAATTCCATTACCGTGTTTGATGATGGCCGCGGGATCCCAGTTGATATCCAACGTCAAACGGGTTTGCCAGCTTTGGAAACTGTATTTACCATTTTGCATGCCGGCGGGAAATTTGGCGGCGGCGGGTACAAAGTTTCCGGTGGGTTGCATGGTGTCGGCGCGTCTGTTGTCAATGCCTTGTCCACCAAGCTTGATGTTACTGTGGCGCATGCTGGCAAGTATTATTACATGGACTTCGTTCGTGGCAAAGTGAACACCAAAATGAAAGTCATTGGCGACGCCCCTGAACATGCCCATGGCACTAAAGTTCACTTCATTCCAGATCCAGACATTTTCACCGAAACCACCACGTATGATGACAAGATCTTGACGCAGCGCATCCGCGAGCTGGCCTTTTTGAACAAAGGGTTGCGCTTGACGTTTATCGATAAGCGCGCTGACACCGCTGAAAAGCTGGTGTTCCACTATGAAGGTGGAATCAAAGAATACGTCGACTACTTGGATAAAGGTAAAACGGCGGTATTGGACGAGCCGATCTATGTGGAAGGCCAAGCCAAAGGCATCACCGTGGAAGTGGCGTTGGATTATACTGACGACTATCACACCAACTTGATGACTTTTGCCAACAACATCCACACGTATGAAGGTGGGACCCATGAAACTGGCTTTAAGTCAGCGTTGACGCGGGTGATCAATGATTACGCGCATAAGTCAGGCCAACTTAAAGACAATGATGACGCGTTATCTGGTGAAGATGTGCGTGAAGGCATGACGGCGGTGGTGTCGGTCAAACACCCAGATCCTCAGTTTGAAGGCCAGACCAAAACCAAGTTAGGCAACGCCGATGCACGGACAGTCACGGATCGCACGTTCTCAGAACATTTTGCCAAGTACTTGATGGAACACCCAACGCAAGCGCGTCAGGTGGTCGACAAAGCGATGCTGGCATCAAAAGCGCGTGCTGCCGCTAAGCGGGCGCGTGAAGTCACCCGTAAAAAGTCTGGTTTGGAGATCTCTAACTTACCTGGTAAGTTGGCGGATAACTCCAGCAAAGACCCTGAGATCTCAGAATTGTTCATCGTCGAAGGGGATTCCGCCGGCGGTTCAGCCAAGTCTGGGCGCTCGCGGTTGACCCAAGCGATCTTGCCGATCCGTGGGAAGATCTTAAACGTTGAAAAAGCCTCGATGGAACGCATTTTAGCCAATGAAGAAATTCGCACGTTGTTTACGGCGATGGGAACCGGTTTTGGTCAAGAATTCGACGTGAAAAAGGCCCGCTATCATAAGTTGATCATTATGACCGATGCCGATGTCGATGGGGCCCATATTCGCACATTGTTATTGACCTTGATCTATCGCTACATGCGGCCATTGCTTGATGCTGGGTTTGTTTACATCGCCCAACCGCCGTTGTATCGGGTACGCCAAGGCAAAATGATGCGCTATATCGATTCTGATGAAGAACTCGATGAAGTGTTAGGCACCTTACAACCTAGTCCAAAGCCTGAGATCCAACGTTACAAAGGGTTAGGGGAAATGGATGCCAGCCAGTTGTGGGACACCACGATGGATCCTGATAAGCGCCGGTTGTTGCGGGTATCGCCTGAAGACGCTGAAGCCGCAGATGGCATTTTTGAAATGCTGATGGGCGATAAAGTGGAACCGCGTCGCAAGTTCATTGAAGACAATGCGGTTTATGTGGATGCCAAAAACATCGATGCATAGCCACTCGCCAAATCGACACGTAATCACGAGAATTGAAAGGAGCAATGCAGCATATGGATGACCGCCAAGAAAGTCGGATCACGACTGTTAATTTGGCCAAAACGATGAAAACATCGTTTCTGGAATATGCCATGAGTGTGATCGTCGCGCGGGCTTTGCCTGACGTGCGCGATGGCCTCAAGCCGGTGCAGCGCCGGATCTTGTATGGGATGAATGAACTTGGGGTGACCCCAGACAAGCCTTACAAGAAATCTGCCCGGATCGTTGGGGATGTCATGGGGAAATACCATCCGCATGGGGATTCATCGATCTACGAAGGCATGGTGCGCATGGCCCAAGACTTCTCTTACCGTTACATGTTAGTTGACGGGCATGGGAACTTTGGCTCAGTTGATGGTGATGGTGCCGCGGCGATGCGGTATACCGAAGCGCGCATGAGCAAGATCACCATGGAAATGTTGCGCGACATCAACAAAGATACCATCGACTATCAAGATAACTATGATGGCACGGAAAAAGAACCTGTCGTGTTACCAGCACGGTTCCCGAACTTGCTGGTGAACGGTGCCACTGGGATCGCGGTGGGGATGACCACCAATATTCCCCCGCATAACTTATCTGAAGTGATCTCGGCGTTGCACATTTTAATGGACAACCCAGATGCCACGACAGCTGATTTGATGACGGCTTTGCCTGGACCTGATTTCCCTACTGGGGCGTTGGTGCTGGGTAAATCCGGCATTCGCCGCGCTTATGAAACCGGTAAAGGCACGATCACAGTGCGCGCCAAAACCGAGATCGTCACTGAAAAAAGCGGCCGCGAGCGCATCATCGTCACTGAGATCCCTTATATGGTCAACAAAGCCAAGTTGGTGGAACGGATCGCTGAATTGGCGCGGGAAAAGAAGATCGAAGGGATCACAGATCTTAACGATGAATCCGATCGCGAAGGCATGCGTATCACCATCGATATTCGCCGAGATATGTCTGCTTCAGTGGTATTGAACAACTTGTTTAAGTTGACGCCTTTGCAAACTGGCTTTTCCTTTAACATGGTGGCGATCGTCAATGGCGCGCCAAAGACGTTGCCGTTGAAGTCGATCTTGGAATATTACTTGGTCCATCAAGAACAAGTGATCCGGCGGCGGACGGCTTTTGAACTGAAGAAAGCCCAAGCGCGCGAACATATTTTGGAAGGCTTGAAAATAGCCTTAGATCATATCGACGCGATCATCAGCATTATCCGCAGCAGTGAAACTGGGGATAAAGCCAAAGTCATTTTGATGGACAAATACGCGTTGTCTGACAAACAAGCCCAAGCGATCTTGGATATGCGTTTGGTTCGCTTGACCGGTTTGGAACGCGACAAAGTTGAGAATGAATTAAGCGAGATCCGCAAAGCCATCGCCGATTACAAAGACATTTTGGCGCGGCCGGAACGGGTCCATCAAATCATTTACGACGAATTGCTTGAGATCCAGCGCAAGTTCGGCGACAAGCGCCGCACGGAATTGCTGGTCGGCGAAGATCTCAACATCGAAGACGAAGACTTGATCGAAGAAGAAACGGTGGTCATCACCTTGACGCATAATGGCTACGTCAAGCGCTTGCCACAATCTGAATTCAAGTTGCAACACCGCGGTGGCCGTGGGGTGCAAGGAACTGGCGTGCATGATGATGATTTTGTGGAGCATTTGATCTCCAGCTCTACGCATGATGTGCTGTTGTTCTTCACCAACTCAGGTAAAGTTTACCGCGCCAAAGGCTACGAGATCCCAGAATACGGGCGCGCCGCTAAAGGCATTCCGATCATCAACTTGTTAGGCATCGACAACAACGAGAAGATCCAAACGGTGATCAACGTCAGCAGCAGTGAAAAGCCTGCTGACTACTTGTTCTTCGTCACCAAACATGGTGTCGTGAAGCGCACGCCGGTTTCGGAATTCTTGAATATCCGCAAAAATGGCTTGATCGCGTTGAACATGAAGCCAGACGATGAACTCAGCCGTGTGATCCCAACTACTGGGGATGCGACGATGTTGATCGGGACGCATAATGGCTACTCGGTCACCTTTAAAGAAGACTCGGTGCGCTCGATGGGCCGCTCAGCCACTGGGGTACGCGGGATCCGCTTGCGCGACAACGATTATGTTGTCGGCGCTGATGTGATCACGCCTGATTCTGAAGTCTTTGTGGTTTCTGAAAAAGGGTATGGCAAGCGTACGCCTGCTGCAGAATATCCGATCAAAGGCCGCGGGGGCAAAGGGATCAAAACGGCCAATGTCACTGAAAAGAACGGTCCATTAGCCATCGTCACCACTGTTGCTGGGGATGAAGACATTATGGCTGTCACTGACGCTGGGGTCATGATCCGCTTTAACATCAACACCGTATCGCAAACCGGTCGGGCGACCTTAGGGGTACGCTTGATGCGCGTAGATGCTGGTACCAAAGTGGTCACAGTGGCCAAGTTGGCTGATGAGATCGAACCAGATGATCCCGATACGCCTGCTACTGATGTCGATAGTGCTGATGCTGAACAAGCGACGTCAACGACGCCAGCTGGGGATGCGGATACGCAAGTCAATGAATTGTTGAACCGCGCTGAAGCGGATCAAGAAGACGATTCAAACGATTCAACCGACGACGAATAAAGGATCAAAGCAGCCAGGAAACTGGCTGTTTTTGTCTTTAGAAAGGAGGCTCACATGACCTTTAAATTAAGTTTCTTGGAGATCATCGGCCGCTTGCTGCTGGCCATCGTGGTATCGGCGGTGATCGGTTATGACCGCGAACATAAAAACCGCCCTGCTGGCATTAAAACCCATGTGCTGGTGTGTTTAGGTGCGTGCATCATGGCTTTGGTGCAAAAAGAGATCGGCTTTAATGCCTTGAACACGGCCCTACAATATCCTAAACTGTCTGGCGTGTTGCGCGCTGATGATGCACGCTTGATCGCCCAAGTGGTATCTGGGATCGGCTTTTTAGGTGCTGGGACGATCATGGTGCAACATCGCACTGTGCGCGGGTTGACCACTGCCGCAAGTTTATGGGCAGTGGCTGGCTTAGGCTTGGCCATCGGGATGGGTGATTATGAAATCGCCTTGGCCAGTGCAGTGGCCGTGATCTTGGTGCTGGTATTTCTCAAGCGGATCGTGCATGTCAAAGCCATGAAGCGCATTGAGATCCAATATCACCACCGCGTAGAAACCAAACAGTTCATTCAAGATTATTTTGAAGCCCATCATATCGAGGTCAACGATGTGAACTTTATGGTCAATCAAAATAATGATCAAGCCACATACGTCAATATCTACGAGATCAGCTTACCTAAAGACTTGAGCTTGCCGGATATCATCGAAGACTTGTCGTTGAACAAAAACGTCATGCGTATCCAAACCGTCAGCTTGTAAGGTGACCCGGCGTCAAATTTGCCAAAATGGCGATGGTGGTGCGACAATGGCAGTAGCTCACAAAAAGTTTGTATTCGTGCACAAGGTATGATAGTATTTTAGTTTGTGAGTATGTGACCTTTTAAGGTCATCGACTCCTTGCCCGCGGTGACGTGGGCCAAAGTCCATAAGGAGGTGAAATGTCAATGGCTACGACCAAGTATGAAATTACCTACATCATCCGTCCTGATATGGATGAAGCAGGCAAAGCTGCGCTGATCGAACGTTTTGACAATATTTTGAAGGAAAATGGTGCTACCATCATTGATTCCAAGGATTGGCAAAAGCGTAAGTTCGCATACGTTATCGGCAAGTATACTGAAGGTGTTTATCACATCGTCAACATCACTGCAGATGACGCCGCTGCGATCAACGAATTCGACCGTTTGTCCAAGATCTCTGGCGATATCCTTCGTCATATGATCGTCAAGCGCGAAGACTAATTTTTTCGCTGTATAGAAGGGGTGCGTAGGGATGATTAATAGTGTTTCTTTAACCGGCCGCTTAACGCGTGAAGTCGAGTTGCGCTATACCCAAAGTGGTGTCGCTGTTGGTTCGTTCACCTTAGCGGTTGATCGGGCATTTACCAACGCCAATGGTCAACGCGAAACCGACTTCATCAACTGTGTGATCTGGCGTAAAAGTGCTGAAAACCTCAGCAACTTTACGCGCAAAGGTTCCATGATCGGGGTTACCGGCCGCATGCAGGTCCGTAACTACGAAAACAACCAAGGCCAACGTGTTTACGTGACTGAAGTTGTCGTGGAGAACTTTGCCTTACTGGAATCTCGCGCAACGACTGAAGCCCGGCCGCAAGAACCAGCTGGGAACAATCAAAACAGTGGCAATAACTTCCAAAATAACTTCAGCGGCGGCCAACCGGCTCCGCAGAACAATTTTGGTGGGAGCCAAAACGCTGCCCCATCGTCATCATCCAACAACGGGGGCAATGATAGCCAACCGAACTTTGGCGCTAACAATACCAACGCCAATAACAATACTGCTGATCCGTTTGCCAATAATGGCCAACCGATCGACATTTCGGATGATGATCTGCCGTTCTAGAATCTATGAAAAGGAGTGACATTCATGGCACAACAACGCCGTGGTGGCCGTCGTCGTCGCAAAGTCGACTTCATCGCCGCTAACCATATCGAATATATCGATTATAAAGACACAAACTTGTTGGAACGCTTCGTCTCCGAACGTGGTAAGATTTTACCTCGTCGTGTGACAGGCACCAGCGCCAAGAACCAACGTAAGCTGACTGTTGCGATCAAGCGTTCCCGGATTATGGGCTTGCTTCCATTCGTTGCAGAAGACTAATTTGGTTTTCTGAGACTCGCCATTTGGTGAGTCTTTTTTTATACTTTCAGGTAGAATGCTAAATTTTGAGATTATCGTTTATTTTTTGATCGTGTATGATCCTAAATGGGCAAAAACAATGACGTGATATTGCGGTGAACTGCAATATCACGTCATTTTTTTTGAATTGATACTAAGTGATACTTATTATTCGCAAATTGCAAGAACAAGTTAGCCACCCCATGGCACGACACCGTGAGATGAACTGTTATCTTTGATGAGTTGAGTTAGCTGGCTACGACTACCTTGGCAGCTCGTCGCTGAGCTCGAGCGCGCTCA
>NZ_BAAFZI010000045.1:0-18806 GCF_045862175.1 Lacticaseibacillus salsurae
GGTCTGGTAACTTGAGGCACTGATTGGCAAGTTGCCTAAAGTTGATACGATGAAGAAACTCTTGGAACAAAACGAGCCCGGCGTCATTTGAAAGTTGACCGCCGTCGGCGGTCAGAGTCACATTGGTATTGCATTGCAGGGATAAGCTGGTTAAAGTTGAGATGGTGTGAAGCCTCGCTTTCGTGATGGTTTTCGTTGACTCAACCTTAGCATATAGGCGCACCCAATGGGTGAAACACCAAAGCAGCGCAGTCCCGTGTGAATCGTGGGATTGCGCTGCTTTTTTGAAATTCTATGAATAATCCAGGTTATTAATTCGATTTGCTAAGTCGTCAGCTAAAGCAGTGTTTCTGGCTGCGTTGGCAGTATCACCAAGAATTGTATCGATTTGAGCCAATGAGCGCCACATCAGTACCATCTGAGAACTCATATCAACATCGCCAGTACCAGTACCATCACCAGCTTGGTTCGCTTGAGTTGGCAGATTGTCCATACCGTTGCCGTTACCGTTGTTCCAGTACAACTGATGCTCGGTGTTTTGAGACCATTTTTCAATTGAAACCCAATCCGCATAGGCTTGCAGAGCATCTTTAATTTCGGCTAAGCGATCCTTGTCACCCGTTAACAGATAAGATTGAAGTTCTGCGTAAGCAAATATTGGTGGATTAACGTTATTGACGCCAGTTGCCCAGCCTTGTACCGAACCGTCAGCAACATTATATATCCGGCTGATACTTCCATATCCGTCTTGGGAAATATAGAAATTATTAAGGCTACTCATTGGATCTATCGCTTGGTTCGCATATTTTGCAAAAAACATGGCAAAAATAGAATCCCATTGGAATGTCATGTTCTGAGGCTCAAAGCCCGAACCGACATACGTACTGAATTCTGGATTGTTCTCAGGTTTGAACAAATTTGTTTCAAACAGTACTTTCCAAGCGCCTTCGTATAATTCTTCATACTCAGGATTATCCGTAGTCACAACTTCCGGCAGGAGCTTTTGAGCTTCTTCCCAAGTTGGTGGGGTATATTGATCCACTTTGTCGAAATAAGTTCCTTGAGTCGTAAAGTCGATTGGTGCGCCAGCTACCAAACTATCAAAAGATGGCGCGCTGGTCTCATCTGCTTTGATCCCACTGCCAACTAATTGAATGGTGTCAGGTGCAAAGGACTTGAAGTCTGTAATTGCGCCGGCGTTTGACGCTGTCGGGCGATTCTTACCCGCTTCCCAATATCTAAACCAAGCCTTACCTTCACGGTATTCAATCGCTAAATTCAATTTGGTGCCAGCAGTAAAATTCGTCTTCTTGGCTGAATCACTGAGAATATGGCGAGCACTGCTACCATCTTTTTCGACTAACACGAGGCTTTGAGTACCATCTGAATTTGCAGTCAGCTCAAGGTATAATTGCTTTTTTGCCTTTGTATCTTGAAGTGCTAACTGCATAAATGGCGCATCGCTATTTTCATCAGCACCAGGTATAACAATCTGAGTCTGGGTATTCAGCTCATTGTAATTCTTACCCTCATCAAGAGATGGTAATGCCGTCGAATGCAACACGTCACCAGCAGTAAACTTTTCTGTCTCAGTGTTTGTAACTGACATATCGTGAACCGCAACGGCATCCAATCCCCAAGTACGAATACCAACCTGGGTCAGCGCGCCAAGCTTTAGATAATAATTACCGGTTGGAATACTTGCTTCACTTGTTCCCGCAGGCCATTCGAAATAGGTTAGCATGCCTTTATCATAATCGAGCTTAATGCGAAGATCGTCGCCTTTTGCGGCATTAATCGGGATCTCGGATAGTGTTTCTTCTCCGCCGCTTCCCACTTTTCTGATCAATGCCAATGTTGGTTTATCTGCACCCAGTCCACGCAAGCTCATGTACGCGACATCAGCACCATTACTTAATACCATCTGGACAGTTGAATAGTTTCCGTCAGAGAACTCAGTCGGCACATGAACAGTTGCGGTATATGTCAGTTTCGTGTAACCGTCTTCATTTTGTGCCAGCGGTAACGTCTGCAAATGACTTGTCTCTTTGTTTCCATTATTCGCCACATATTCAGTCTCTGGCAAAACATTGTCTGCTGGACTCTCATCACTTGTGGCTTCCTGATCTGCAGATTTAGCAGATTCTTGAGGCAGTTGAGTCGAATTATTCTCTGTGGTAGCTTGTTTAGTCTCCGTTGCCTCAATTGACTCATTTTGATTAGCCGTCAAACCATCGAGAGTTTCCGCAGATACTTTCGTTCCCGTTGTACTGCTTTGAACCACGGACTCAATATCTTTCACAGTAGCAGACGACTTAGTCTCGTCAGACCCGACGGCGTTTTTTTCTTCACTCGTCGTAACGCTTGGCACTACAGATTCACTACTTGAGTTCGATGTCTCCGGTGTTTCTGTCTCACTCGTCTCAGCCTTTGTGACATTAGGAGCATTTTCATCTCCCACCTCTGTCTTATTGACTAAAGCGGACTGAGGCGCTTCCTCAGCAGTCGTACTAGCCGATACTTGATTTCCAGAGATCATAAACATAAATGTACCAGCAATAGTCACTACCCCGATTGTGATCCATTGCTTCTTATGCTTGTGTAATTTAAAACGAACAACTTTCTCCATTCGAAAAACCTCCATACCCGAAAGCTTAATATCATCCGTTCTTCATCCCATTTTCGCTACTTTTCGCTTCATCACCTCCAAACATCAAACGATATTGTAAGCGTATCATATGAAATAAAACATGTACACAGGCAATTTAAAAACAAAATTCTAATTGTTTATTCACAAATTTGTTCCTATAAATATCGGCGAAGCCTACGTTTATGTGTATCCTGTAATTTTTCTAATTGTTATAGAATGCTTCAAAATAACATCTTATTCCACGAAGGGTCAAAAAAATATAATACATATTGCGGCCAAATCTATTTTGAAATCATTATCAATTAGTGTAGCCTTGGAACAAACTCACCAGTATGATTGTCTTAGATCTTTCTATTTTTTTCGCGTTATCTCATATAATCCACAGAATATCAACTCTAAATTTGGGATAGTGTGCATGCTCGCTGATTTCAAAAAAATTGCGGACAAGCCGCTTATCTGACAATCTAAGGAGAATCAACGCTCATGAAACAAGTACCTGCCAAAATCTTCAAACAGCATATGGATCACTATATGCATCAAATCACCCGCTACGGCAAACCAATCCACGTCTTCTCAGATGATCCCGGCGAAAATGCCGTCGTCATGAGCGAACGTGCCTATGATGACATGATGGCGACTTTGACCAAACTCCAACAGAATTACGGTCAAGACGATCATTCTTCTGAAATCCGTCCTCAAGGATCCCTGATCTACCCGGTGATCATGCACGAAATCAACGATGCAGATGGCCACTACTTCACTGCGACTAGTCCAAATATTCCTGGCATGGTGATCCAAGGCGACAACCGTGACGATACAGCCGCAGAAGCCATCAATGCCATCGCCACTTTGCTTGATGGCGAACCTTATCCTGGCGTTCAAGATCCCACCACATGGCACCTGGAGCCAAATGAAACTATCGCTTATATTCCCGTCAACATGACTCGTTGGCTTGAGGAAAAAGGCACAATCTGAAAGGACTTTCTTTAGATTTCGCCTTGTAGTGTCCGTACCGGTATTCTAAGTGAACATCAAAGTTGTATCTCATACGCCACAGCGAGAAGCCACAAAAAAATGCAGATTATCACAGTCTGCACCTACTTCCTTCTCGCTAGTTAACTTTGTTTGTGTTAATTGCTCCATTCAAATCTCACACTCGCAAGCAATACCGCTGAGGTCAATCATCCCCAATACGAGAATAAAAACAGCAACCCTTACCTAATTTTTTCATCACATATTGCTTAAAAAACTTAATCAGCAACTTCAAACCCATAATGGCGAATATGCTCTTTCAACAACGCCAAATAGCGCGTCGCTGTCGGACTTAATTCGATTTTTTTGTGGCGCAGGTACCCTAACGTGATCGGGTCGTCGACATCCAAAGGAATGGCCACGATTTTTTCATCATTTAAGTCACTGGAAATGATGCCACTAGAAATCGTGTAGCCATCCAATCCCACCATCAAGTTAAAAATCGTGGCGCGATCAGACACTTGCACATGTTTGGCATGTGGCAAGGTGCTTTGAATTTCTTCGGCAAAGTAAAATGAATTGGTGTCGCCTTGCTCATAAGACAAATACGGATATGGCGCCAGATCCGCCAGCGACAAATGTGATTTAGCCGTCAACGGGTTGTCGCGGCCGACAAACACATGCGGTTGGGCGACGAACAGCGGCGTGAAAGTCAGATCTTTTTCAGCGATCAAGCGCTTCATCACCGTTTGATTGAAGCCGTTCAAATAAGTCACCCCAAGTTCACTTTTGTTGGTTTGGATATCATCCAACACCCCTTGCGTTTGGGTCTCGCGCAAAGTGAAGTTATATTCTGAGCCGCCGATTTCTTTGACCAGTGCGACAAACGCATTCACCACAAAAGCATAATGTTGCGCCGACACGGAGAATTGTTGCTTGCGTACCGTATCTTTTCGAAAATGCTCATCCAACAAGTTGACTTGATCCAACACCCCGCGTCCATAGTTCAAAAACTCGCGCCCAGCATCTGTCAGCGTGATCCCGGCTTTAGAGCGGTAAAACAATTGCAGGTGATATTCTTTTTCTAACTCTTTCATTGCTTGTGACAGTGATGGCTGAGAAATAAACAAGCGCTTTGCGGCTTCATTGATCGAGCCGGTTTCGGCGATCGCGTCTAAATATTGCAGTTGTTGAATACGCATCGGCGCGCCTCCGTTATAGTTTGCGCCTATTATACCACCACAGAATCAAGTATCATCTATTTTTCAATCAGCAAGGTATGATAAATTCATCAATTTATTCGGAGGATTTCGGATGACCCAATCCCGTTTCCAAACTGTCGGCTTTTTATGACGCCCAGCCAGCTTATTGGCTTACAAAGAGCCGATCGAACATCGCGACGACATCCAATAGCCGTTTTATGCGGATTTTGATGGTTATCAAGCGCAAGAAATCCGCGCGATCCAACAAGTCGTTGCCGAAGCAAAAGCGCATGGCTGAGATATGATCACTGATGGCGAATATTCAAAATCCATGTGGCATTTGGACTTCTTATGAGGATTTGGCGGCATCAAGCGCACCATTGCCGACCATGACTATCGCTTTGAAGACCACGACGGCGGTGATTTTGCGACTCGCAAAGATATCGACATTGAGATCACCGCGCCGCTGTCTGGTAAAAATCATCACTTCATCGACATATTTAAACAACTTAAAGTCCAAGCTGGCGACACCACCGTTAAAACTACCGTACGGGGAGCAGCCCATGCTTACACTGAATTGTTATTTTTAGACGATTTATACGGCGAAGGGCAAGTTTATCCCACCACTGAAGCGTTGAAAGCCGGTTTGATCCAGACAATGATTCAAGCTTTTTTGCGCATGGTAACGAAGGTATTGAAGCGTTGGCTGATGAATTTGTCGCCATCAACAATGCCATGTGTGATTATGGGCATGCGCTAGGCTTGAAAGTTTGGACGCACAACTGCCGCGGCAACTACGCTTCTCGGCATGCCGTCAGAGGCTCACGTGCTGCCATTGCCGCAAACTTTTTATGGGGTCAACATTACGACCGATTCTTTTTGGAATGGGACGACGAACGCTCCTGCAATCTGGCCGCGTTGAACGCGCTAAAAGCTCGCCCAGAAGTGGAAATGGTATTAGGCTTGTTAAGCTCGAAAACCGCGGAACTTGATGACGAAGCGCGGGCGCTACGGTGGTTAAAGCAAGCTGCCACGATCGTGTCCAAAGATCACCTGTACTTGTCCCATCAATGCGGCTTTGCCTCTGGTGACGGCGGCAACGAATTGTACACTGCACAACAATGGGCCAAAATCGACCAAGGCTAAGCCCTAGCCAAGAAATTCTGGGCCTACAAATTGCCCGTTTTCTTGCCGCTGAACAAAAATCCGCTGACGATCTAGTGACCATCAGCGGTATTTATTATGGAAACGTCACTTGCACCCAATCCAAAAACAGCTTTGGCCAACTTGCCGCATGCGGCTGGCCAAAATCATCATTGACCCAACTGGTGCCTAAACTCATGCCGTGGCAGCCATGCGGGAACAAATGAAACTCCACCTCAACGCCAGCTTGCTGCAAAGCTTCAACAAATAGCAAACTGTTCATCGCCGGCACCGTTTCGTCATCAGCGGTGGTCCAAATAAACGTCGGCGGCGTGCGTGGCGTGACCAACTTCTCCAAACTTTGCGCTGCCGGATCTTGGGTACCTAATAAGTTGGCAAAAGAGTCGCGGTGCGCAAACCGGCCGGCGGTGATTACCGGATAAGCCAACAACAACGCATCTGGCCGGATCACCTTAGGGTCATAGTCGCTTAACACAGCCTGGTCATATTGCGTACCCAGTGACGCTGCCAAATGCCCGCCAGCAGAAAAGCCGACGACGAAGATTTGGGTCAACTGCCATGCGTCGGCGTTTGCACGCACCACTTTCATGGCTTCTGCCAGCTGTCGCAACGCCGCTGGATACCGTACTGGCGCAACGGCATAATCCAGCACAAACGCCGCCATGCCGCGCGCTGCAACAGTCAGCGCCACCGGTTCACCTTCTTTTGGTGACACCATCGCATAACCGCCACCAGGACAAATGATCACGGCTTGGCGCGGTTTGCCCACCACCGCCTCTGGTAAATAAGCGGTCAACGTGGCCACCGGCGCCTGCGTAGGTTGTAATTGAATCAATTTGATCTGCATGATCGCGCCTCCAAATTTGATTGCCTTCAATGTAGCGCATTCACGCCTTAATGTAAATCAGGAGTTATCTCAGTAAATTTGCGTCATTTTAAGCAAATCATGAATTATCTTGCTAGTTTTTGCGCTATAATGACCGTGTAAACGTCAACAACAAGGAGGACCATTCAACATGGCTTATCAAACGATCAACCCATACACAAACGAAGTCTTACACACTTATCCCAACGCCACTGATGTGCAACTACAAGCCGCCTTACAAACTGGCGATGCCTTGTATCACACTTGGCGCAACGAAGCCCCTGCCACCCGGCAGCCGGTATTAGCCAAAGTGGCCACCTTGATGCGCCAACAAAAGCGCGCTTTGGCTACCACGATCACCAAAGAAATGGGCAAATTGTTGAGCGAAGCCGAAGCGGAAGTCGACTTGTGTGCCGATATTGCGGATTATTATGCTAAAAATGGCGCCGACTTTTTAAAACCCACACCTTTACCAACTGAATTAGGCGATGCCTATTATGTGAAGCAAGCTACTGGCGTGTTGGTGATGGTCGAGCCTTGGAACTTCCCTTATTATCAAATCATGCGCGTGTTTGCGCCAAACTACGTCGTGGGTAACCCGATGATCTTAAAGCACGCCTCCAGCACCCCTGCTTGTGCCCAAGCATTTGCTGATCTAGTGTTGGCGGCAGGTGCGCCTAAAGGGGCGTTGACTAACTTGTATATCAACTATGAACAAGTCGGCCAAGCCATCGCCGATCCGCGCGTCGCCGGCGTTGCTTTGACTGGCTCTGAACGTGGCGGTGCGGCGGTCGCCAAAGAAGCTGGGGCGGCTTTAAAGCAATCCACCATGGAACTTGGCGGCAATGATGCCTTTTTGATCTTAGATGATGCCGACATGGACCAAGTCAAAGCCATCGCCCCACAAGCGCGGTTGTTCAATGCTGGGCAAGTGTGCTCCGCTTCCAAGCGCTTCATCGTCACGGCCAAGCATTACGATGAATTCGTCGCCTACATGAAAGCTGAATTTGCCAAAATGCGCCCAGGCGACCCAATGGCTGCTGACACCACCTTAGCGCCATTATCTTCAGCCAGTGCCAAAACCAAGTTAGTCGCCCAAATCGACGCCGCCATCAAAGCCGGCGCCAAGCGCATCATCGGCGATACCCCAGCGGCTTTGCCAGGTCAATTCGTGCCAGCAACGATTTTGACGGATATTGACAAAGACAACCCTGCCTTTGATCAAGAAATGTTTGGCCCAGTGGCGGCGATCTACAAAGTCGCAAATGACGCAGAAGCCGTCGCATTAGCAAATGATTCCAGCTTTGGATTAGGCTCAGCTGTATTTTCAAGCGATCCTGACCATGCCAAAGCTGTGGCTGAACAAATCGAAGCCGGCATGACGACCATCAACCGCGCTTGGATCACCGCACCAGAACTGCCATTTGGCGGGGTCAAGCACTCAGGTTATGGCCGTGAATTGTACAAATTAGGCTTAAATGCCTTTGTCAACAACCACATGGTCTTGGCAACAAAAGGCTAGTTTTTTCATTACATTGCAAAAAGTTTTCTGAAAACTGCAGGCATGGGTGACCATTCATGGTAAAGTGAAGGCGTGGTATTCATCAACCACACTGTGAATTCGTCATCTCATGCGGCGGGCTCGACTGATGTCGCGCTCGCTTTCTGTTTGCCCTAACTCATCATGAGACATTAAAAGCCTTACCGCATCGCTGCGATAAGGCCTTTTTTGATGTTACCGATCAAATCGTTGGGACATGCTTGGCTTCAAGGTTGCTCATCCAAGCCCCTAGCCAAATGCCAAAAGCTAACCCGACCACTGACCAAATGATCAAACTCAGCGAATAGGTCGCCGTTAATGGCGCGATCATAATGGTGCTAGCGATGACCACGCCTAAGATCATGTGAAACAACAAGGCGTACCAGCGGCCAAAAGCCCAATTGATCAACTTCGCCAACGCGGCGAAACACACCAAACCGCCTAACGCCACCGGCAGCATGACACCAAGATCGACTTCCCGGATCCCTACGGCCATTGGGGTGTATAACCCCAAATACACCAAGAAATTCGATGGGCTCAACCCAGGCACCAAAATACCTAACGCGATCAACGCCCCGGCGATCATCCAAGTACCGAAGTTTTGCGGCACACTGCCAGAAAAATGTTGCTCACCTTGCTTCAACAACACCAACGCGACAATTGCCACGACTGCCATTACCAGCACATGCGTTTTGGTGCGGCCAGATAAACCGGCTTGTTGCCAAAGCGGCTTGGCGGTGCCAACAATACAGCCGACAAACAGCCACAAGACTGGCGTTTCATAAGCGCCAAGCACAAATGCCACCACAAATGACAAGCCAAACACCCCAGCCATGGCGCCTAAGCCCACTGGCAAAAAAAATTTCACATCTGATTTAAACGCTTTGAACGGATGCGCCAAAAACGCGATCATCCGCGTGTACAAGCCAAAGACTGCGGCCAACGCCCCGCCTGAAACGCCAGGCAAGATAAAGCCTGAGCCAATAAAGATACCTTTGAGGAACCGGAATAGCCAAGATTGCATTGGTCATTTCTCCTGTTTTTTAGGTTTACCTTGAGTATACCATGTTTACGCCCGGGAAATGAACGTCGACGCGACTTGGTGTTGCCCGGATAACTCACCGACAGCTAACTGCAAAGCTAATTTACCCACTACTCGAAAATGATGATCGATGGTCGGCATATTCAACAGCTGACTGGATAATTGATTTTCTTGCCCGACCATTAAAGGTACCAATAACTGCGCTTGGCGATAATACTGCACCGCGCCAGCCGCGATATCATCCCCATTGGTGAAGATTGCATCGACGTGTTGGGCAGCGAGTTTTTTCGCAGCGGCATAGCCATCGCCTTGATTCATCACCTCAAGCACTTGCAAATTCGCTGGCAACGCGTTGCCAAACACCTGTTGATAGGCTTTTAACATCGCTTGGCTGGTGGCAGACAACTTGGCACTGCGCGGCAAAAACATGCCGATTTTTTGTGCGCCATGGGTTTTGAGCCACTGACAGGCTTCCACATAAGTTTCGCCACGATCAGTAAACGCTGCGTTGATCTCGACATCCCCTGGATCATGGCACACCACCACTTGGCCGCTTTGGGCATAAGGCAAGATCTCAGCAAGCGGCAACGCATGCGACGTAAAAATCAGCGCATCATAAGCTTTCATGCGCAATTGTTCCAAATAATCTGCTTCAATGGCTTGATCATATTGCGACGGCAACAACATCACCCGATAACCTCTGGCAAATGCCGCGCGGGTAATGCTGTTCGTCAAGCTGGTGAAATAAGGGTGATCACGCATTGGCGTCACCACCCCAATGGTCATGGTGTGCCCTGCTGAAAGATCGCGCGCCACCGCATTTGGTACATAATCCAATTGCCGCACGACTTTCATCACCGCAGCTTTGGCTTCTTTTGAGACATAAGGCCGATCATTGATCACTCGCGAAACCGTGGCTACGGAAAATCCGCTTAGCCGCGCAATATCATGAATATTCGCCATTGCTAGTGCCTCCACTAAAAAACAGCCACTTGCGCAGCTGTTGACTTCACTACTACTGTTAGTTTACAGTTGCCGGCGAAGTTTTTCCAATATCTTGACACTGATCGGTTCACTAAACGCGTCAGCCAACGACGTCAATTTTGCCTGGACCGCCGCCATCGCCTGATCGGTATCGACAGCTTCTGGTACGATTACTGCCACCACAGTATCCACTTGGGCATTTTCCCCCCAAGCGATCGCGTGAGCAAAGTTAACGATCACGATTTGCGTTTGGTTCAGATCCGCAGTTGAGGCATGCGTCAACGCAATGTGATCCGCGATGACCTTGGCGCCTTGGGCTTCACTGGCTAAAAAACCAGAGCGCAAGGTTTGACTAGCCAAGTCCAGTTTTTCACCAGCAAAGCTAGCCACCTTGGCGATCGCCGTTAATTCAGACGGGTCTTTTAAGTCAACATCAGTTAAAACTTGTTTTTTCAATAAAGCAAACATCGTAATTCCCCCTTCATCGATCCCTAACGCTTTCAACAAATCCAGCATAGTTTGCGAAACGCGTTACAGGTCAACCCTGATTCGCAAAAAAAATCAAAAACAGGTAAACTTGGGCCATAGAAATAAGGGAGTGTTGTTCATGATCACATTAGTACAAATGTCGATCGCGGCGTTTGGCACTTGGCGCAAACAAGCGATCAAAAATTATGCCATCAATAAAATCAAAGCGTTAACTTGGACCCCAGAAGAAGCCAGCGTCAAAGCACACGCCGCCTATTCGGACTTGTTGCCCCAAGGCTTACATACCCCAGGAGAACTATTTTGGACCATCAAACATGACGACGAAGCGATCGGCACCCTGTGGGTCCATATCGATGGCGATACCAACCATTTCTTCATTTATGACATCACCATCGATGCGGCACAACAAAATCAAGGCTTCGGGCAAGAAACTTTACGCGTTTTAGAAAAAGAAGCGCGGCGACGCCACATATCCGCCATCGACTTACATGTGTTTGGCGACAATTTTCGCGCTCAGCATGTGTATCAAAAATTAGGCTTTGTCACCACGGATATCAATATGTCCAAACCGCTGTATTAACGACAAAGGGTCTCAAGCTTTTGGGCTGAGACCGTTTTTTGTCGTGTCAGATCAAGCTTGTGGTGAAACGGTGCTGGCGGCAAAATATTGGCGCACCACCTCAGCGTCGTCGAAATGATGTTTGGTGGTGCCAATGATCTGATACGTTTCATGCCCTTTGCCGGCGATCAACACCACATCGCCAGCTTTGGCTAAGCGCAACGCATAGCTGATAGCTTGTTGGCGATCACTTAAGCGGGTGTAGCGAGCTGGGTCAAGACCTTGGACCATTTCATCAATGATGGCTTCAGGATCTTCACTGCGCGGATTATCTGCAGTAAAAATCGGATCTGTCGCGGCTTGTAAAGCGATAGTCGCCATTTGTGGGCGTTTGTCACGATCGCGGTCGCCACCACAGCCCACCACACAAAAGATCCGCTTTTTGGCAAACTTTTGAATAGTGCTTAACACATTCGCCAAACCATCTGGCGTGTGGGCATAATCCACGATCACCGTCGCTGCCCCAGGATGCGCGATCACTTCAAAGCGCCCATTGACGCCGCTAACGGCTTCTAAGGCGCCAATGATCACTGTTGGGTCGATGCCATGGACATAAGTGGCCCCAAAAGCCGCCAGCGCATTATACACATTGAACTCCCCCATCAACTGCAACTGGACTGGATAATGCCGCCCAGCAAACGCCAATTCAAAGCTGGTGCCGCGGTTAGTCACGTGGATCTTGCGCGCTTGCAACATCCCGCGCCCTTTGATCCCATAAGTCACGACATTGGCCGCGGTGCGCGCGACTAAGCGTTGCCCATAGGGATCATCGATATTGATCACGGCGGTTTTATGTTTGCGGCCATGGTGATAACTATTGCCTAATTGTTCAAATAGTAAGGCTTTGGCCTCAAAATACGCTTCAAAAGTTTGGTGATAATCCAAATGATCTTCCGTTAGATTGGTAAACACCGCGGTATCAAAATCGATCCCTTGCACGCGTCCTTGATCCAACCCGATCGAAGACACTTCCATGGCACAAGCTTTTTTGCCAGAATGCCACATTTCACTTAAGTATTGTTGATTGGTAAAGGCGTCTGGCGTGGTGTTTTCAGTGGTATGTTCGACGGTGCCGCCTTTGGCATAAAGGGTGCCGATCAAACCACAGTCCAATTTCGCCTGATTCAAGATCGCGGCGATCAAATGGGTGACAGTGGTTTTGCCATTGGTACCAGTGACGCCAAACATTTTCAATTGGGCACTGGGATCGCCGAAAAACAGCACCGAAAGCTGGGCCAAGGCTTTATGCGTATCAGGCACTTGCACGATCAACGCGCCACTAGCTGACACCGAGTGTTCGACGATCACCATGATCGCGCCAGCATCGATCGCCGCTTGCACATGTTGATGCCCATCAAAACGGTTTCCTTTGATCGCCACAAAGCAAGTGCCTGTCGCCACCTGCCGGGTATCTGGGGTCAACTTTTCGATTTGACGATGATCTTTGGCTAA
This sequence comes from Lacticaseibacillus salsurae, assembly GCF_045862175.1. NCBI lineage: Bacteria > Bacillati > Bacillota > Bacilli > Lactobacillales > Lactobacillaceae > Lacticaseibacillus > Lacticaseibacillus salsurae. The sequence continues at coordinate 12,980 of NZ_BAAFZI010000045.1, forward strand.
TTGACGTTGAGTTTGTTGGTCAATATTTAATAACGCGGTACATTCAGCGATTTGCATACAACAACATCCTTCCTGAAGTTATTTTTAGTATCTGATCACAACCATAAAGTTGGCTTAAAGCGGGAAGTTTGTGTTATACTGACCCATGAAGGAGGCGGTTTCATATGTTGATGACCACCGTTGTAATGTTGTTGATGCTGGCGCTGATCGTAGCGGCAGCACGTACCGTCACCACTTGGCAAGCTGCCCGGGTCCCAGTCGCATCGACTCGTGCCCAAATCGCATGGTATCGGCAAGAGCTGGCTGCAGGTCGAATCTCACCAACGCAATTTGTTGCAATCAAACGTGAACTTTTACGTTAATATGTGTCAAAAAAAACACCGGCAACCGGTGCTTTTTTAATTTTCAGTTAAAATCACCAACCAAAAGCCCGCTACCCGGAAAACTTAACGATTTGCTGGGTCGCGGGCTTTTGGTGATGGCTCAATGACGGCCGGATTCGAGATATTTCAAACTATCAAATTCAAGCACGTCAAAATGGCCTGCTTGACAGTGGATCTGGGTCACAGAGGCGTTGTGCATGGTAGTTTGCCCATTTAATGGATAACCGATCAATTGTAGCCATAACAAGATCACCGTGCCATGGGCGACGACCATCACGTTTTGCGCGTCAGTGGCGACGATGCGTTTGATCGCCGCATCAAAACGCGTTTGCACAGTTTGCGCATCTTCAGCGTCAGCGTCAAGTTGATGAACCCCGTTGGCCACTGGCAATAATTGTTCTAGTTGGCTGGTTGGCAACAGTGCTATTAAAGCCTCTCGTCTGGCACTTTGTGGTTGCCCTTCAAAATGCGCATAATCTTCTTCGCACAAGCCTAGATCGATTCTCAAAGGGAGATATTGATCCGCAGCAGTTAACGCTAGCTCAGCGGTATCCTTGGCGCGCTTAAGATCACTGGCAAAAGCCTGATCAAACACCAGCCCCGCTTTTTGAAACCCGCGCCCTAATGCTTTGGCATCAGCGATTCCTTTGGCGGTCAATTCAGAATCGGCCATACCTTGAATGCGTTGTTGGACGTTATACACGGTTTGACCGTGGCGGATCAAATACAGTTCAGTCATGATTGCCCCCTAAAAAACTACAGCAATCATTTTACCATAGAAAAAACCGCCTGGTGACCCAGACGGCATCGATTTAAAATAATCCAAACACGACAGCCAAACCCATTACCAATAAGATACCAGCGAAAAATACGGCATACCCGATACTTTCATGCGGCAAAGCCACCGTCTCATTTGTGGCTTTGGTCGTTTGCAATGTCATCGTTACCGCACGCACTTGCCAAGCGGCTAATCCTAAGAGCAAAATGCCAAACATCATGAACATCGCGCTCACCTCTTCGCCTTTATTGTACGCGCTTACATTTGCAAATTCAAGGATCCCAGGCTAACGTTTCGGCTGATTGATACCCGCAGTGCGCTTCACATTCTTGGTGGTAAAAAGCCTGGTCAAATCGTTAAGTGTTCACTCAAGAATTTTCTGTAAGAGGTTGACACCACGCGCCATTCAGGTATACTAACGGTGAAAATGATTGAGCACTTACTCAAGAACCAGGGGTGATTCAAGTGCAACACCACTATACGTATACCAGCTTTCAAGACGATGTGATCCAAAGCCCAGATCAAAACGCCTCAGTGCCTACTGATTTCAATTGGCGCCCTAACCGCTTAAAACAAGCGCTAGTCAACCCTTTGGCCACTGGATTTGCCCAAGTTTATCGCCTGGTAAACAACATTCAAGTGATCGGGGCTGACAAGCTCACCCCAGGCGCTTTTATTTACGCCAACCATACCCAACCGCTTGGCGATGTTTTTGTGCCACGAACCTTGCCTTACCCAGTTTCGATCATTGCCGCGCCGGCGAATTTAGGGCTACCGGTGATCGGCAAATTATTATCAGCCGGCCGCGCGATCATTTTGCCTAGCACCCGCAAGCAATATCCTCAGTTTCTTGCGGCGATCAAACGCGCACATGTTGGCGGTCAATTGATCGTGGTGTACCCAGAAGCGCATGTGTGGCCTTACTACACCGGCATTCGCCCGTTTGATGCCACCAGTTTCCATTATCCGGCACGCTTACACGCGCCAGTGTTTACCATGACCACCACTTATCAAGCTGGGGCTGGGCCACATCACGTCAAAGAAACCCGCTACATCGATGGACCGTATGCTGCTGACTTATCGCTGCCATTAAAAGCCCAGCAACAAGCCTTGTTTCACCAAGCCCAAGCACAGCTGATTGTCCGAGCGAAGCAGTCGAGCAAGGCTTTGGTGCAATACATTCACACTTTGGAGGACGAACATGATTAATGTCTTATATTGTGGCGACGCCCGCATGCAAGACGGGTTGTTGATTTCCATGTTATCGCTGATCAAACATACTCACGAGCCCTTACACCTTTATGTCCTCACCGCCGAACTCAAAGGTTTTGCACCGCTGAGCCAAGCCACGGTGGATTTTCTGCAAACCCAAGCCAAACACGCCGACAAGCGCAATCAAGTGACGCGTATCGATGCCACTGAAGTGTTCGCGGCGCAACCGCCAACGGCAAATTTAGACACGATCTTTACGCCTTATTGCATGCTGCGCTTATACGCCGATTTGTTGCCTGAACTGCCTGATCGCTTGTTATATTTGGATACTGATGTGATCGCACGCCGCCAATTTGGGGATTTTTATCATCAGGACCTGGCTGGCGTGGAATTTGTTGGGGTGTTGGATCACTATGGCAAGTGGTTTTTCCATCACGAAATGGCCACGTTTGACTATTTGAATTCCGGCGTGTTGTTGTTAAATCTCAAACAGATCCGCCTGACTGGCTTGTTTGCGCAGTGTCGCAAGCGCTGTGCCACCACCAAAATGTTCATGCCAGACCAATCGGCATTAAATAAACTCGCTGTGGTCAAAGTGATCGCCCCGCGGCGGTTCAATGAACAACGCAAGCGCCATGGCAATACCGTGTTTCAACATTTCACCACCAGCTTTCGGCTGTTTCCTTGGATCCACACGTTGACCGTCAAGCCATGGCAAGTGCAAGCCATGCATGAACAATTGCATTTGCATGATTACGACGACTTGCTGGCGGCTTATACCCGCTTAGCCCCTATGATGAAAGGATGATTCGATGATCCCAGTATGTTATTCCATTGACGACCACTATGCGTCAGTTTTTGCTGCCAGTTTGCAGTCGCTACAAGCCCATGCTCAAGATCCCCGCGGCTATCAAGTGATCGTATTGGCGCAAAATTTATCCCAACCCAACCGTGATCAGTTGCACGCCATGGTAACCAACCCCTTGGTCCACTTGGAATTTGTCACCATTGACGCCCAAACATTGGCCCAGATCGATGATCAAGGCAACAAGTTGCGCTGTGATTATTTTACTTTCACGATCTACTTGCGCCTATTTATTCCGCAACTGTTTCCGGCGTTGAACAAAGCCGTCTATTTAGATGCCGATACCATCGTCTTGGCAGATGTCGCCAAATTATATGACCATCACTTGGCCCAAGCGTTAGTGGGCGCCGTTAGCGATCCGTTCATTGCCAATGATCCGATCACCAGCCGCTATGCTCGCGTGGCCATTGGCGTACCAGCAGCACACTACTTAAATTCTGGCGTTTTAGTGATGAATCTCAAAGCGATGCGCGCAGTTGATTTCACTGGCCACTTCTTATCCTTGCTACATGATTATCACTTTGAAAGCGTGGCGCCAGATCAAGATTATCTCAATGCCATTGTCCAAGAACGCGTGTTGTGGTTGGATCCCTCATGGAATCGCCAAAACGACAGCGGTTTGGCCCAGATCGTCCACTACAACTTATTTGCCAAACCTTGGCATTATGGAAACGTCACTTACCAAGAGGCATTTTGGCATTATGCCGACCAAACCCCTTTTGCCCAAAACTTGCACGCTGAACTCAGCGACTACGATCAACAAGCCGCAGATGAAAACCATATGCAAACGTTAGTCGACTCGGCTGCGCGCATCACGGCACTGCCCACCACGTTTGCTAGCGTGCGCGATGCCGGCGTGGCGGTCGCGTTATGAACCTGGTCAGCGAAAATATCCATCAGGCGGTACTTACGCAAGCATGGCATCAAAACGTGATGATCGGCGACCCACAATTATCCAAGTCCCAAGCCGAAAAGGTCTTAGCAAAATGGCAACACGCCGGCTTTTGGGCGCATGTCAGCACTGCGTTGGCGCGCTTGGTGATGCACTTAGCAGTGGTGGTCAAAATGCGCCGCGTCAAAATCGAAGGCTTAAACCATCTCCCAAAAGATCACCGCGCTATTGTTGTGAGCAATCACTTTGCCCCGCTGGAAAACCTTGCCGTGAGAAAAGCCTTAGGTAACCGGTGTTTGTTTATCGTCAGTGAGTTAAGCAACTTGGCGATGCGCGGGGTTTTAGGGTGGCTGATGCGCCACGCCGATACCGTGCCGATCGCCCAAGACAAACATTATCTCGGCCGCGAATTCTTACCAGAATTAAAGCGCCGTTTGCAAAAAGCCCCCGTGTTGATCTACCCAGAACAAGCGCTATGGCTGAATTTTCGCAAACCACGCCCAGGCCAGCGCGGCGCCTATTATTTTGCCGCTAAGTTGCAAGTACCCGTGATCTCGATGTTTGTCACCTTAGATCACCAAGGCATCAGCACGGTTCACATTTTGCAGACTTTGTACCCTGATCCTTCACTACCTGCTCGCGCCGCCAGCTTACAAATGCTAGCCGCAGATGATCGACAGCGCCAAGTCGCTTTTGAAAAGAGCTATCATACCGCTTATGATCTGCAGTGGGATGACGCCGATATCGTCACCCCGAGCAAAAAAGCGTAAATTCGAATATTCGAATTTACGCTTTTTACTACGGCGTTAACACCTTGATCAAGCTGATGGCGACATGTTCAGGATCTGGGGTTTGTTGGAAAAACAACTCGCTGACTGCCGCCCCGCCGACAACAGCCCATAAGGTTTGATAGATCTCTGCTTCTGGCCAATCGACGATCAAGTGACGCCGTTTAAGGTCGGCAAAGATCTGCTTCATGCGGTTCAATTGTTGCGCTGGGATCGCTTGGCGCAACTGCTCACGGCGCGCTTGGCTATAAGCTAATTCGCTGAATAACAACTTCAACACTTTGGCATTGGCTTCAACAAAAGCCAAGCGTTCTTGCACCAAAGGCTTGATCAATGCCGCTAAACTCGTGACGTTATCAGCTTGATTGGCGCCGACAAAATCACTGAAGATCTTGGGGACGATCTGCGTCATCACCGGTTGTAAAATGGCATCCAGTAAGCCGGCTTTATTGTTGAATTTGGCAAACAAATTGCCTTCTGCCACCCCAGCTTGTTGCGCCACTAATTTGGTCGAGGCATTCGCATACCCATATTCGGCAAACACATCGATTGCCGCTGCCAAGATCTGACGTTGTTTGGTGGTGAAGTGATCAAACAAATGTGCTTGATCATATAATTTAAGATCCGATTCTGCCATAAGTTGCCTCTTTGAGTGTTTACTTAAAGCCTAACGATTATTTTAAAAAGCGTCAAGTCCTTAATCAAAGCTTAGCGGCTTGGGCACAAAAAATTCTTGATTGCTCGGCATAATGAATTCATCGTCAACCAACAAAACCACTCAGGGTAACGTCTAAAGTTCTATGAAACCAAGTCCAAAACCGGATGTTCAAGGAGGGGGCGACCGTTATTGTATTGGATCGATGTTTGGTAGTCCAGCGAGCTTAACTCATTCGTTGCTTCCTACTGGAT